>NZ_DAMBHK010000104.1:0-2910 GCF_032060305.1 Kaistella sp.
GCATTTTTCTCGATAAACTCTCTTCGTGGTGGCACTTCGTCGCCCATCAGCATCGAGAATACATTATCAGCGTCTGCAAGACTGTCGATGGTTACCTGTTTCAGGATTCTGTTCTCAGGATTCAAGGTAGTTTCCCAAAGCTGCTCTGGATTCATTTCCCCTAGACCTTTGTAACGCTGTACTTCAACACCTTTTCCGTCCGGAGCCATTTCTAAAGTAAATTCTTCCCGTTCTTTCTCGTTGTAGGCGTAGATTTTTTTGTTGCCTTTTTTCAGAAGATACAGTGGCGGCTGTGCGATGTAGATATAGCCGTTCTCGATCAGTTCCTTCATATAACGGAAGAAGAAGGTTAAGATTAGGGTAGAAATGTGTGATCCGTCGATATCAGCATCAGTCATAATTACAACTTTATGATAGCGGAGTTTGCTCATGTTGAGTGCTTTGCTGTCTTCTTCTGTGCCTACGGAAACACCGAGAGCGGTATAAATATTTTTGATTTCTTCGTTGTCGTAAACCTTATGAAGCATCGATTTTTCTACGTTCAGAATTTTACCTCTCAACGGCAGAATGGCTTGGAAATGACGGTCACGGCCCTGTTTTGCAGTTCCACCTGCAGAATCACCCTCCACGAGGAAAATTTCAGAAATTTCAGGATCTTTTGAGGAGCAGTCGGAGAGTTTTCCCGGAAGTCCGCTTCCACCCATCGGCGATTTTCTCTGCACAAGTTCTCTTGCTTTTTTTGCCGCCTGTCTTGCTTTTGCCGCCAAAACAACTTTCTGAACAATTAATTTGGCTTCGTTCGGGTTTTCTTCTAAGAAGTTCGTCAGCATTTCGCCCACGATTTTATCCACCGCACCCGAAACTTCGGAGTTGCCCAATTTTGTTTTGGTTTGCCCTTCAAACTGAGGCTCCATTACTTTTACAGAAATCACCGCCGTAAGACCTTCACGGAAATCGTCGCCGGTAACTTCTACTTTTTCTTTGGCAGGAATACCCAGTTCATCAGCAAATTTCTTCAAAGTTCTTGTTAAAGCTCTTCTGAAACCTGCTAAGTGCGTACCACCTTCATGGGTATTGATGTTGTTCACGTAAGAGTGAAGATTTTCGTTGTAAGAAGTGTTGTAACGCATGGCAACTTCTACCGGAATATCATCTTTATCACCTTCCATGAAGATCACATTGCTCATGATCGATTCGCGGTTTCCGTCAATATATTCAACAAATTCCTTCAAACCACCTTCTGAGTGAAAAGTTTCGGAAACCGGAGTTCCGTCTTCATTTTTCTGTCTTTCATCGGTTAATGTGATGGTGATTCCTTTGTTGAGAAAAGAAAGTTCTCTTAACCTTGCTGCCAAAGTATCATAGTTGTAAACCAACTCCTGGAAAATGGTGTGATCGGGTTGGAAAAATACTTCTGTTCCTCTTTCGTCTGTTGTGCCGATTTCTTTAACTTCCGTTAAAGCTTTACCCTCAGAATACTTCTGCTGATAAACTTTTCCGTTTCTGTTTACAGTAGCGATAAGTGAGGTTGAAAGTGCGTTAACACAAGATACACCAACCCCATGAAGTCCACCGGAAACTTTATAGGAATCCTTATCGAATTTACCACCTGCGCCAATTTTGGTCATTACAACTTCAAGTGCAGATTTCTGTTCTTTTTCGTGAAAATCCACCGGAATACCACGGCCATTATCTTTCACTGAAATTGCTTCTCCTTCGTGGATCGTTACGGCAATGGTGTCGCAGTGTCCTGCCAATGCCTCATCGATAGAGTTATCTACCACTTCGTAAACCAAATGGTGAAGCCCTCTTGTTCCGACATCACCGATATACATGGAGGGTCTTAACCTCACATGTTCCATTCCTTCCAACGCCTGTATACTACTCGCTGTATATTCTTTTTGACTCATATCTTCTTTTTTGCCAACAAAATTTGGTGCTGGCTGCAATAAATTTCAATTAAATTTTTCTGAATTTCCATCTTTCCGGTTATTCAAAAAGACCAACAAATATACTGAATTTAATCGGATTACGAAACCTAGAAAGTTGATTAAAAATGAAGAAGTTTTCCACAAAAAAAGTCCCCTGATCGCAGGGGACTTTAATTATAAAAATAAGTTGTTATGTAAGCTTTATTAAAACCTGATCATCGGTTTTCTCTACTTTAATCATATCAAATTTAGTAAGGTTTTTAGTCGCCTTGTCCCATTTTTTTCCTGAAAGCTGGCTTCTGGTTTTTACTTCTGCAAGATCCATTGGTTTTTCCTGAGAGTTTAGGATTTCGATGATTACTTTTTCGTCTTCGCCCAGTTCGATTTGAGGAACTGCTTTTTCCGGTTTCATTTGCGGGAAGAATAAAACCTCCTGAATTGATGGGTTGTTGGTTAAAAACATAATCAAACGGTCCATACCGATGCCTAAACCTGAGGTCGGCGGCATTCCGTATTCCAATGCGCGGAGGAAATCGTTGTCGATGAACATGGCCTCGTCATCGCCTCTTTCTGAAAGTGCCATTTGCGATTCGAAACGTTCTCTTTGGTCAATAGGGTCGTTTAATTCGGAATAAGCATTTGCGATTTCTTTACCGCAAACCATTAATTCAAATCTTTCGGTTAAACCTTCTTTGCTGCGGTGCTTTTTGGTTAAAGGCGACATCTCGATCGGATAATCGGTGATGAAGGTCGGCTGAATGAAGTTTCGTTCGCATTTTTCGCCGAAGATTTCATCAATTAATTTTCCTTTACCCATGGTTTCGTTCACTTCCACACCGATTGATTTGGCAAAATCAAACAGTTCCTGCTCGGATTTGCCGGTGATGTCGAAACCTGTAAATTTCTGAATGGCTTCTGTCATCGAAATTCTAGGGTAGGGCGCTTTCCAGTTGATGGTGTGCTCGCCAAAAGTAGATTC
>NZ_DAMBHK010000104.1:3010-5324 GCF_032060305.1 Kaistella sp.
AGTTTTGTTCTTTTTACAAAAACTTCTTTCACGTGAGGATTCACCGTTAAATCTACATAACGCTGGCGGTATCTGAGTTCAGGATCGTTGAAAGCATCGTGTACAACTCCGTTTTCATCGGTTCTTGGTTGTGGAAGCGGGCGTAAAGATTTGGTTAGAATTTTAAAATTCTCAACTTTCACGGTCATTTCACCAACCTGGGTGGTGAAAAGTTCGCCTTCGATGCCGATGATATCACCGATGTCTAAAAGGTGTTTATAAACTTCGTTATACAGGGTTTTATCTTCACCTGTACAGATTTCATCACGGTTGAAATACACCTGAATTCGGCCTTCGGAATCCTGCAGTTCAGCAAAACTTGCTTTCCCCTGGATTCTTCGGCTCATCAGTCTTCCGGCAATCTGTACTTTTTTGCCTTCTGTAAAATTTCCCTTGATGGATTTTGTGGTATCTGTGATTTTATATTCTTCGGCGGGAAAAGCATCGATCCCCATTTTCTGTAGTGTGACTAACTTTTCTCTCCGGATAATTTCCTGTTCTGATAACTGCATGTTTTCTTGCTTTTTAAGAGCGCAAATTTAGTGATTTTTTGATGAATATAAACAAAAAAAGCAGCCGTTGCCGACTGCCTTTAATCATTTGGATCTCTAGGTTATTTAACTGAAGTAGAATCAGCAGCTACAGTTGTTGCTGCAGGAGCAGTAACGGTAACTTCTGCTTCCGGCTCTTCCAGCATTCTGTTGCTTTCGGTTGAAGTTTCTTTTTTTGAGCATCCAGCCAATACCAAACCGCCGATGAATGCAAATGCGAATAATTTTTTCATTGTAAATTTAATTTGGGCAAAAATAGAAATTTCAAAAGGAACTGCAAGTTTGTATAAATTTTATCATCCAGCCTTCGGAAGGTTATTCTTAATTATACCGGTTATAAATTGATGATTCTCTAGCATTTTCTCTGGAATTTGAGTAATTTTGCACTATGAAAAAGTACATTACTTACTTTTTGATATGTACTTACCTCTTTTCTTTTTCAGAGGTTAGGCAGATTTTGAAAATGCCTAATCTTATTGAACATTACATTTCCCATAAAATCATCGATAACGGAACTACGGTTTTTTCGTTTATTAAAATGCACTACCTCGAGGATCACGGCATTGATGGAGATTATCATCAGGATATGAAACTTCCTTTCAAAACACATGATGTTTCAGTAAATGTTTTCAGTTTTGTATTTCCACCAAAAAAAATAGAATTCAATTTCGAGCATAAACCTCTGGACATTGATGAACAGCAGAGTTTTGCCTATTCCGAAAATTTCTTTCCCTCTGTTTTCCAAAAAATCTGGCAGCCGCCTAAAATTTAATTTAAGAATTATCAAAGATAAAATAATGTTTAGACCACAGGTTTAGGCTTGTTTACACTTACTTAAAAGTCTAATTTTTAAATTAAATAAAAATGAATAACGCACATCTGCATTTGGTTGTTAACCATTTGCCAATCATATTTCCTATTGTAGGAGTAATCATTTTACTGATAGCGATTTTTACAAAATCCGACGTTTCAAAACGTAACGCTTATATCGTTTTTATTCTTGGTGCAGTTGCATCAGTAGCTGCCATGGCGACAGGCGAAGGCGCAGAGGATGCAATCGAAAATATTCAGGGTGTTTCTGAAAATCTTATGCACAGGCACGAAGAAGCCGCAGAAATTTTCGCAGGAATGTCATATTTTCTTGGAGCTGTTTCTCTTCTAGGCTTTCTTACAAGTTACCGGAATTTTTCACTGGATAAACTGATGCCGGTTACGATATTAATTGTTGCCGGAGTTTCACTGTATTTCGCTCAGGAAGGTGGAAGAACCGGTGGGGAAATTCGTCACACAGAAATGCGCAGCGGCGCAAACATCCAAAATGCGGTCGAAAATTCTGGTGAAGACCAAGATGACTGATGTCATTTTTTAGAAAATGGCTCTTAAAAATTCTTATTCGGGCTGTTTTTTTATTAATTTTAATAG
The DNA here is from genome assembly GCF_032060305.1 of Kaistella sp. Classification (NCBI taxonomy): domain Bacteria; kingdom Pseudomonadati; phylum Bacteroidota; class Flavobacteriia; order Flavobacteriales; family Weeksellaceae; genus Kaistella; species Kaistella sp. The sequence goes on from NZ_DAMBHK010000104.1 coordinate 5,023, forward strand.
TGAAAGCTATTGATTTGTAATTATTTAACTCAAATTAAAATGCTAAATAAAATCATAAATTTTTCCATAAAAAATAAGCTGATAATCATCCTGATGACACTCGGCTGGATTATTTACGGAATTATAGAACTCCGGAAACTGCCCATTGATGCCGTACCGGATATTACCGATAATCAGGTACAGTTGATTACTTCGTCGCCAAGTTTGGGCGCCCCAGATGTGGAGCGGTTTATTACTTTTCCGTTAGAACAGTCGATGAACAATATACAGGGAATCAAACAGATGCGAAGTTTTTCGCGTTT
>NZ_DAMBHK010000105.1:0-5151 GCF_032060305.1 Kaistella sp.
TTGAAGCGGTCGGTCAACAGAAAATACATATTGGCGCCCTCCCAGGAGAACGGCTGTTTATTGGCGTTTTGCACTGTTGCACACGATGTAAGAAGCGCAAATCCGGCGAGGAGAAATATCTTTTTCATAAAAAAACTGTTCGAAGGCTAAAGGTAATGAAAAGCTGTTTTTAGAGGAAATAATTTCATCTTCAAACTTTGTTTTAACATTTATTTAACATAATTTACTATCTTTGTTTGCTGCAATCGAAAAAACGTATGTCTTTATACCACCGAATTACTGAAAAATTACAGTTTTTTGCGCCGGCTTTTTACAAGGAAAGATATTTTAAACACTTAAAAAATATTTCTAAAGTAAATTATTCCGCACGCAATATCGAACCGGAACTGATCTGGATTAAAGATTTTTTACCAAAAAATGCGGTAATGATCGACATTGGTGCTAACGTAGGAAGTTTCATTTATCAGCTTGAGCACAAACTTTCGCCACAGAATATTTACGCCTTCGAACCGAACAAAAAACTTTACATGCGTCTTAAAAGAATTTTCCCACAGGTTCATGTTTATCCACTGGCGCTTTCCGACCGAAATGAAACTGCAGAGTTTAAAATTCCGGTCATCAAGGGAAAAACCTACACTTCACGGGGAACACTGAAACTCGATTACCGCGAAAATGAAGAATCGAAACATTTTCTTCAGCAGGTGAAAGTAATAAAACTGGACGATTGGGCAGGCCTTGAAAATCTTAAAAAAATCGATTTCATTAAAATTGATGTGGAAGGAAACGAAATGAACACCCTGCGCGGCGCAAAAAAAGTGATTGAGGATTACCGACCAACTTTAATGGTAGAAATGGAACAGCGCCATCATGCGGAACCGCTTCAAAAATTGATCAGTGAAATTGAGCATTGGGGTTACGGGGCTTTTTTCCTGAACCGCACCACATTCGAACTCGAAAAACTTACTGAAAATATTGTTGCCGGACTTTCCGGAAACAGTGTAGGCAGCAAAGAGACGTATATCAACAACCTCATATTTATTCCGAAACCTCTAAAAAACACCCACGGATGAGTGTTGTAGCAAGACAGGGTTTTAAATATTCGATTATTGGGTATCTGGGTTTTTTACTCGGAACGTTTTCGGCAATTTTCGTATTTCCGCACGATATGGAATTTTACGGAAAACTCCGTTACGTGCTTCCTACAGCAGAAATGCTTCTTCCGGTTGTGGTTTTCGGACTATCTTTTTCAAATGTAAAATTCTACACCCAAAGCCGCGAAGACGGTAAACACCAGAATTTTTTGTCGTTGTCTTTAGTGGGGATTCTGCTGAATTTCATCATCTTCCTCCTCGGTTATTTTGCGGTAAACCTAATTTTTCCAAAACTTCAGGAAACTGAAATGTGGCAAATGAAGCGCCTGATTTTGCCGCTGATTCTCGTGCTGGCATTCAGTGCCGTTTTTAATAAATATTTATCAAACTTTAAGAGGATTGCCATTCCGAATGTTTTTGAAAACCTTCTGCCAAAACTTGCCAATCTCGGTGCCTTCTGTATTTTCTTTTTCCTGGGATTTCCCGAAAAAGCAGCGTACCTGTTTTTTATCTTCATGTTTGTTTTAGGGCTTTTCGGCTATGTATATTACACAAACCGCCTCGAAAAATTAAAGCCTGATTTTTCCACAGATTATATTAAAAAAGACAATCTATGGAAAGAAGTGCTGAATTACAGTTTCTACGGTTTCCTTGGAAATATCGGGAACTTCGTCGCTGTAAGAATAGATAGTGTGATGATCGGTGAATTTCTTGGTTTCGAGCCGAACGGTGTTTACAACACACTGTACTCTATCATTTCGCTCATTACGGTTCCGGCCATGGGATTGTACAGCATTTCGGCGCCGATTATCAACAAACATCTCGCCGGAAATGAGTTTGATGAACTCGACAGGCTGCATAAAAAATCTTCCCTTGTGCTGTTTTTTTTAGGGTTTGTACTGCTTTCCTGCGTTTTGGTTGGTTTCCCGTATCTCACTCATTTCATTAAAAACGGCGAACTTTTACGGCAGTCGGAACCTGTGATCTGGGTGCTGGGATTTGCCATGCTTTTCGATCTGGCAACCGGGTTCAACGGACATATTATTTCACTTTCGAAGTATTACCGTTTCAATATTGTAGTGATGCTGTTTTTAGCGGTAACCACGGTAACACTCAATCTTTATTTCCTCAATAATACCAACCTTGAACTGTTCGGCGTGGCGATTGCGACCGCAATTTCACTTACCCTTTTCAATATTGCGAAGATCGTTTTCAACTACATTAAATTTGGAGTTTTCCCACTGACGATTGAAATGATTTATGCTCTGATCATCGGGACTTTAGGGATTACAGTAGCGGTAATTCTTCCGGAATTTAAAAGCAGTTTTGTAAATCTGTTTTATAAACCCGGAATCGTATTACTCATGTTTTTCGTCGGCAATTATTTCCTGAAAATCTTCCCGCTGGAAGAATACATCAACCGAAATTTTCTGAAAAGTCTTTTTAAGTTTTAAAGAAGTTTGGCCAGCATTTTTTCTAAAGATATTAACACGGTGCCCTTCGCGAAATGTTCCCGAAAATCATAATCCATCCACTTTTGATAGGTGTAAATCTGTTCTTCGATATTTTCATTTTCGGGAATGATGAAGGGCTGTGAATTCGGATAATTCTCCGGAAATATCGCAAGTTTTCCGTACTTAATGGCATCACCAACATTTCCGCTCATTTTGGTGATTCCGTATGATTCCTTTTGGCTGAAAAATTCAGTTTCTTTCTTAAGCGGACACCACAAAAGATCGGCTTTCTGCATCCATTCGTCGAAAACCAATTGCGGAACTTTCTCGGTAAAATATTTAACTGAAATATTATGAGGTTTGTGTTTCTCAAAATCTTTTAACCACGATAGCTCCTGCCCCAAAGCTTTTCCCAGAAAGACAAACTGATAATGACTTTTTCGCTGAAAATTTTTTAAGGAGTTTAAAACATGCAGGTAATCCCGTCTTTGCTGAGAAACCGCGCCAGGAATCACGATCGTAATAATTGATTTTCGTGATTTTTCGTACTTAAGCAAATAAAAAACCGGCAGGAATTTGAGGCTTAAATCCGGATTTTTCTTAATTAAACTTTCATCTAAAACCAAAAGTTTGCTTGCTTTTTCGAAAACTTTTGGAGCAGAAAGCAAATCTTCTTTCAACAGAAGTTTTAAACGGTATTTAAAATCTTTTTTAAAGATATTTTTAAGAAGTTGAAACCTGGAAATCTTTGTGAAATTAAGATTATGAACGATTACAGAGGTATTGAACTTATTTGAAATTTTTAAAAACATATTGAAATACCGGTGAACAGTCCCGATAATCACCAAATCATAATTCTTTTCTTTCAGAATATTGAAAATATCAGAACTCTCCGCCACAAATATATTGTCAGCCGTTTGCCCGATTTGCTTTGAAATCTTTTTACTGAAATAATAATCCACAGAAAATTCACTGGAATCCTTCATGAGATCCATAAAATTCCTTGCAATTTCAGCGTGCGTATCGAGCTCGATGTAGGCGATTTTCTTCAACGGTTAATGAACTTTTTTTCCGTTGGAGTACGTTGCATTCACTTTTGTATCAAGAATTTTTCCTTCTTCAACAGCCATTAAATCCTGATTGAGCACCACGAAATCCGCAGATTTTCCTACTTCAAGACTTCCTATTTCTTTTTCCTGAAAAGCAGCTTTTGCAGCCCAGATCGTCATTCCGCGCAGCGCCTGTTCTCTTGTCAGCGCGTTTTCTTTCTGGAAACCGTTTGCCGGGAAATTCTTCGCGTCTTTTCTTGCCACCGCGGCGTAAAAAGTTTTTATCGGATTAATTTCTTCCACCGGAAAATCGGTTCCCAGAGGAAGCCAGCCGTTTTGTTGAAGCAGATCTTCATACGCATAAGCATATTTCAGCCGGTCTTTTCCTATTCTTTCTTCTGCCCAGTACATATCCGAAGTCGCATGGGTAGGCTGAACCGATGGAATTATTGAATATTTACCGAACAGATCGAAATCGGTTTTTTCCACAATCTGTGCGTGCTCAATCCGCCATCTTCTGTCATTTTTTATGCCTAAAACATCACCATAAATTTTCAGAATGGTACGGTTGGTGGAATCGCCGATCGCATGCGTACACATTTGAAGATCGCTGTTTTTGAGTTTTTTCGTCAAATTCTCAAAATGTTTCTGATCACTTAAAAGAAAACCTTTCCAATCTTTTTTATCTGAATAATCGTGCAGCAAACACGCGCCACGACTTCCCAAAGCGCCGTCTGAATAAACTTTATAACCACCAAAAGTGATGTTACCATTGGTGAATCTGCCCTTTTTAATCCATTCGTCGTAACTTGAAGGATTGTCCTCAAGCAAGGCAAAAATCTTCATCTGAAGTTTGTCCTGCTTCTGCATTTCTTCCAGAAGCGAAAACGTATGCGTTGAAATCCCACAGTCGTGAAGTGAAGTGAGTCCGTAAGAAAAACACTCTTTTTGAAGATCTGCAAAGTAGTTGATCGCCATTTCGCTGCTGATTTCAGGAATGTGTTTTTCTACCAACAGCATGGCATTATCAATTAGAATTCCGGTGAGTTTACCGTTCTTCACTTCGATTTCGCCACCATTAATTTTTGAATTTATATTGATTCCTGCTATATCCAGGGCTTTCTGATTCGCAACCGCGGCGTGTCCGTCGATTCTTTTTAAATATACCGGACGGTCCGGAAACAGCTGATCAAGTTTTTCCTTCGTCGGAAATTCCTTTACCGGCCAGTCGTTTTGATCCCAACTTCTACCGTAAAGCCATTCCATGGGAGCATTTTTAGAATATACTGTAAGCCGCGAAATAATTTCGTCCCAGGATTTTGTGCCCCACAGTTCACATTTCCACTTATCGGTTGCGTACCCCGTAAAATGGCAGTGTGCATCGATAAATCCCGGAAAAACCGCTTTACCGTCGAGATTCTGAATGTTTTGGGATTTATATTTTTTCAGAATATCCTTGCTTTTCCCAACCGCAAGAATTTTTCCGTTGGTAACCGCCATCGATTCTGCTACATCGAATTTCTGGTTAACAGTATAAATTTTTGCATTCGTAATGAT
>NZ_DAMBHK010000106.1:0-4857 GCF_032060305.1 Kaistella sp.
TTTTAAGATTATTTTCTACTTTCAATCCATAATATTTTACATCAAAACTAAATTATAAAACATAGGAAAAGAAAAGATGCAGAATTTTAAGACCTTTCTTTTCATCATTCATTTTTCAGATTAACACAAAAAAAAACCGGATATAAAATCCGGTTCAATATTTGTAAAGCTGGGCTTTAGATTTCTCTTTTTACCACAGCAACAGGTTTTAACCTGATCAGTTTCATTTTATCCAGTAAAACCATAATCAGATAAGTCACATCGATTTCGTGCCATCTTACCCCACCGAAATTTGCTCTTCCGCCGTGCTTGTGGTGGTTGTTGTGATAGCCTTCGCCCATCATCAGCCAGTCGAAATGGAACAGGTTTTTAGAAGTATCTGAAACTTTAAAATTCACGTAGCCGTAAATATGTCCGAACCAGTTGATGATCACGCCGTGAATTGGTGCCATCATGTACGCAACCGGCAGCAGAATCCACTGCCACCACGCCGTTGCAAAGAAATAGAAAAATGCGGTATAGGCCACTGCCCACGCAAGTCTGGAACCCCAGGAGCTTGCAAACCTGTCGAAACCTTCCCACTGAGGAACATTCTTGGTGAATTTTTCCTCTATTTTTACCTTCTGCTGGTTGATCTGCTGGTAAATCGATTTCGTGCGCCACATCATCGTAAAAAGGTTGTGGTCGTATTTTGGGGAGTGCGGATCTTTTTCGGTGTCGGCATACGCGTGGTGCATGCGGTGCATTACGCCATATCCGTAAGCGGAGAGATAATTCGATCCCTGGGTGAGCCAGGTAAGAACATAACAAAGTTTTTCGCCGAAGCGCGACATTTTAAAAGACTGGTGCGCCGCATACCGGTGCAGGAAAAAAGTCTGAAAAAAAAGTCCTGAGTACCAAAGGACTGCAATAAAGATGATAATAACCATTAAAAAAAATTTTATGCGTAAAAGTACGAATTTAAAAAAGAACAAATCACTGCAAAACAGCGCATCCTTAGATAAATGCTATATCAATAATAAAAAATCCGGAAGATTCTTCCGGATTTGTGTTTTATACCGCTTTCACGATAAAGTAATTTTTCTTGCCTTTCTGCAAAAGCAGAAACTTTCCGTCGATTAAATCTTTTTCCGCAACTTCGAAAGTGTCGTTTACTTTGTTTTTGTTGATGGAAATTGCGTTGCCGGACAATTCTCTTCTGGCTTCTCCTTTTGACTTCAGAAAGCCTGATTTTTCAGAAATCAGATCGATCACATTGCTGCCAATCACTTCACTTTTGGCGATTTCCTTTTGCGGAACGCCTTCAAAAACCTCCAGGAAAGTCGCTTCATCCAGATTCACCAAATCTTCAGCCGTGGATCTTCCGAAAAGAATTTCCGAAGCCTTCACTGCTTTTTCATATTCTTCGCGGTTGTGAACCCAAATTGTCACTTCTTCAGCCAGTTTTTTCTGAAGTTTTCTTTCGTGCGGTGCGGTCTGATGTTCTGCGATAAGATTTTCAATTTCTTCCTTGCTTAAAAAAGTATAGAATTTAATGAATCTTTCAGCATCGGCGTCGGTGGAATTCACCCAGAACTGGTAGAATTTATAAGGCGACGTTCTTTTTGGATCGAGCCAGTAATTTTCACCACTTTCAGATTTTCCAAACTTGGATCCGTCCGCTTTTGTGATCAAAGGAACAGTCAGCGCAAATGCTTCACCTTTTGCTTTTCTGCGGATCAGTTCAGTTCCGGTGGTGATATTTCCCCACTGATCTGAACCGCCCATCTGAAGTTTTACATTTTTCTCTTTATATAGGTGCAGGAAGTCGTAACCCTGTAAAAGTTGATAGGTAAATTCAGTGAAACTCATGCCTTCTGCGCCGCCTTCACCGGTGATTCTTTTCTTCACCGATTCTTTGGCCATCATATAGTTTACAGTGATGTTTTTGCCGATATCGCGGATGAACTGCAGGAAAGAGAATTCCTTCATCCAGTCGTAATTGTTCACAAGTTCTGCGCTGTTGCTTTCAGTTCCATCAACATTTAAGAATTTTGAAAGCTGCGTTTTCAGACACGAAACATAATGGTTCAGGGTTTCTTCATCCAGCGCGTTACGTTCAGTAGATTTTCCGGAGGGATCGCCGATCATTCCCGTGGCGCCACCCACCAACGCGATAGGTTTGTGACCGTGCTGCTGAAAATGGGCCAGAACTTTAATCGGAATCAGACTTCCGATATGCAGAGAATCCGCCGTAGGATCGAAGCCAATATACGCCGTAGTCATTTCTTTATTCAGTTGTTCATCAGTTCCGGGCATCATGTCGGCATACAGGCCGCGCCATTTCAGTTCTTCAATAAAGGGATTCATCTTCTAAAAATTTTAAGAGGCAAAGATAGGATTTTTGAAGGAAATTTTAGGGCTGGATTTAGAGGGGAATTTTCAGCCCAATTGCAAATCTTTGGAAAATTCAGCGCTCTTTTCGTTTCAGGACTTTTCCGCGCGGTTCGTCGCCTTTATACAGCGCAATTTCGGAGTGCAGAAACTCAGCCGCTGCAGCTGAATCTTTGACTTTTACCGCACTGCGTTCCAACATTTCAGCTTCAAAGGGATTCAATAGATATTCCCGAAGCCCATTTTCCCGCCAGTTGATTCCCGTACTGCACTTTTTATAGATTTCACGCGCCAGCGACAGAGCATCCAGAAGTGCCTGGTTGGCACCCTGACCTTTAAACGGACTCATCGGATGCGCGGCATCACCAATTAAAGTAACAGATCCTGCACGCACCAATGATTCGGAACTGAGTAAATCCCGGTCGTAAACGGGATAGCCGGAAATGAATCTCTCTTCCGTAGCTGCTAAAATTTCCGGAACCGGACTGTGCCAGGGTGTTCTGAGGATGGCTTCTTCTTTAAGAGCTCTGGCACCTTTTGCACTTAGGATTTTGGCTTCATCTTCAGGCATAGGAAAACTCAGCTGCCACATGACCGATTCGGCATCATAAGGCATGATGTAAATTCTTTCATTTCCGTTGGCGGTTTGAAATACCGTCGCGGAATCCAGTAAAGAATGGTGGGGGAGGCCAATCGAACTCAGCGGACAGATGCCCAGAATAACAATGCAGTCCAGATAGCGCAGCGGAGAAATCTTATCTCCAATCAAAAGACTCCGAACAGTGCTCCGGATTCCGTCGGACCCTACAATGAGATCAGCTTTTTCCTTAACCGTTTCGCCGTTGACGAGAAAACTGAGGTTCATGCCGTTCTCTTTATTTTCCTCAAAACCGGTCAGCTGATAACCCCATTTAATGAAATTTGTGTTGCCAAGCTGCTCCATCAATGCGGATCGCAGCGCCTGTCTGGCAATATGTACATTGGTTTTCCTGGCAGACGGTTTGTTGCTGCCTTCCAGCCATTTTCGCATTCCCCATTCGCCGACTGTTTTTCCCTCCGGAGTATGGACCAAATGTCGTGTAGATATCACACCTTTTTCCAGTTTCTGTATTCCGAATCCTTGAATTGCCTTGCTGGCCTGTTGAAGCGTAAGTCCATATCCCTGAGACCGCGCACCGAAACTCTGGTCACGTTCATAAAGCGTAAAAGGGATACCGCGGTGCAGACACGCAACCGCAAGCGCAGTTCCGCCAATTCCGCCGCCAATGATCGCAACATGAGGAAATTTTTCCTGATCGGGAACTGGAAAATCTTCCGCAGGAATCAGTCCCGTTCCGGAACAGGTAGCACAGGGATAAAGATGGGCGTGCGGACGCACAGGCTCGGGAATTGCTCCATCGGATTTTTCATATTCTTCCAGGGCTTTTTCGTACCGGATTCTTACACTTTTTCGGATGCGCTGCTTTTTTTTGCCTTGCCCGGCGCATTCTGTACAAACCGTCCAGCATTGTGTTGGATGTTCCATTATGACCGGTGTTTTTTAAAGCATGGATTCGACATCTGTTCAGAAATTTCAGCAAAGATAATATTTTGCTCGCGGAAGATTTTTAATCTTATTCCACACTATCAGTTTCCTAAGTTTTTCATTAAATTTTAAAAGCCTAATTTTGCACCCCGAAATTCAGATAAGAACCTGTCGTTAAATGTAAAGCATTCCGGTAGCCATTCTTGTTAATTATAAATCGATAAAAATTCAGATATGAAAAGAATTGGCGAACACCGAAAACTTCTTGGCGTTGACAAAACCGCGACTTTAAAAGAGTTAAAAACCATTTACAGGAACACGATGAAAGACGCGCATCCTGATAAATTTGTGAATGATGAAGAAGGAAAACTCGAGGCTGAAGAGAAAAGCAAATCGGTGATTGAAGCATACCACTTTCTCGTGAGCATCAACCCGGAAACACAGGAAAAATACAGAGAGGAATACATCGAAACTACTTCCAAATCAAACATTCAGGATTTTGAGTACGAAAAGCAGATCCTGAAAATTCAGCACCTGAACGGTAAAATGTTCGAATACATTGGTGTTCCAAGAAATACTTATATTAAAATGGTGAACGCCGATTCGCCAAGCCGTTTTGCAAGAAGACACATCTACGGAAATTTTGTGTACAGAAAAGCCGGCGAGGCCATGGTAGATTAATTTACAGATAAAAAAACCTCTTTTAAATCATTTAAAAGAGGTTTTTTTTGAACTGAACTTTACGGGTTCTCTTCTTTTGCATCTGCCCAACGCTTCTCGCGCCAGTCCTGCTGTTCCTTTTTGTTCAGGAACGTCCAGGCAATGATGCGGCTGGATTTGTTGCCTGTGCCTAATGGAATTGTTTTCAGGTGGAAAATATCGGCTTCCTCCAGCAGTTTATAAATTTTTTTCAGGTTCGATTCCTTCGAAACCAAAGTCGAAAACCAATAGCAGTTTTT
>NZ_DAMBHK010000107.1:0-4478 GCF_032060305.1 Kaistella sp.
CGAAGAAGAATAAGGGCATAAGCCAATGGTTTGAACCATTTTTCAACAGGAGCTTCCAAAGCTTGCAGTGGTTGTGTATCGTGATTATCGACCACGGTTACAGCGAATGCGGGATTCAGTAAAGTCAAGGTTTCATCAAATATTTTTCTTAAATCATAATCCGCACCTTCTTTCGAAGCAATGTGAAAATTTTGTTGAAGAGAAGAATCGAACAAACTCATGCAGCCTTCGGTGGCATTTATATAATCTTGCAAAAGATTCACTTCGCCCGGAGCCCAATACTCACCGACGGCGAAAATATTTTTAGCAGTATTTTCCCGAAGTTTGTACAGCCATTCTTTGTAGAAGACCGGAGATTGGTGTTTCACCGCGTCTAAACGAACTCCATCGAAATGAATCTGGTCGTGATACCATTTGCCCCATTTGTCGAGTTCTTCCCGAACGAATGGGTTTCTGTGGTCGATATCGTTGTACATAAGATAATCATAATTGCCTTTTTCGGTATCGATCATTTCTTCCCAACCATCGCCGAAATCGTGGATGATTTGGTAAATTCCTTCTTCCTGACCTTCCGCATAATCTACGCCAGAAAAGCAGGTGAAATTCCATTCGAAGTCTGAATATTTTTTTTCACGATTCGGAAAAGTGAATTTCGTGTAACTTTCAATTTCAAAAGGTTCTGAAATATTTTCTTGTCGGTTTTCGGGATTTACTTTTACGGCATGGAACTTTTCTTTTTCGTCGCCACCGGCTTTATGATTCAAAACGATATCCGCAATTACGGAAATGCCGTTTTCTTGTAAAGTTTTGCACGCGTTCACATATTGTTCTTTAGTACCGTATTTTGTAGGGATGGTACCTTTCTGGTCAAATTCGCCTAAATCATAAAGGTCATAAGGATCGTAACCAACAGAATAACCGCCGCCATTAGCCTTATATGCAGGTGGAAACCACACCGCTGAAATACCGAGCTCCTTTAAATAATCAGCCGCCTTAGCAGCTTCGTCATATAATTTACAGTCTCCCTCCGAATACCAGTGGAAAAACTGAATCATCGTTGCATTCATCGTTAAAGTTTAATACGACGCATGAGCAAAAATCATCCCAATATGCAGGACCTCTTATTCAGATTTATTTTTTCTTCTGATGATTTTCCTGCGTAGTTCAATGTTAGAACCGGGACCTGCGCTTTTATCATCTGTATAATCAGCTATGGCCTTAACCTTACTGAAGCAGATATTATCGACTATGAGCAGCGTAGGCAGGTTGGGTGAACCGCGTGAAGTTGCACAGGGATTACTGTTCCTGAGTTTTGATGCGGCAAGTTATGTACATGGTACTGTGCTGCATGTGGGCGGAGGTTTCGAACTTCTTTAAGCAAAATTGAAAAAAAATGCACAGTTCAAGGCTGTGCATTTTTATTTGGATAAGTCTTTAATTACCGGTGTTAACCAGATTTATTCTGCTCTGTATTCGCCGTCGCCGTTTTTGCCCCAGAACTGGATCCTGTGTGCCGAAACTTTAATCAGGCAGATTCCTTCGGTTTCAATGCCGTCGGGAAACCACATTTCCAACCCTTTCACCCATTTTTCTTCCAGCATTTTGCGGTTTGCAGTGATGGTTGCCATGCCGTAGCAGTCAACAAAAGTCATATCATCCGTCTGGAAAATAAGTGAAACCATCGGATTATTTTCGATTTGTTTTACTTTGTTGGAGTCCCGGTACGAGAAAAACCACGAATCTCCGTCGTATTCAACTTTTCCGTTGTTGCTCATTGGGCGGGAATGAAGCGTGTTGCGCCCGTCTTTGGTCACCATCATGCAAAAATCAAGATTTTTCATTATGGCTGCTACTTTTTTTAAGGATACTTTTTCCATTAGGTAGAGGTTTTTAGTGTTACTGACTTTTTCTTACTAAAGAATAATTTATCCGTTTCAGTAATCAAATGTTTTACCAAAAATTAAAAAATAGTCTGTTAACTTACCTTAATATCTGCTGAATGTGGAATCCACTGTTTTTGCCGCCACAAAAAAAGACCGCAAAAAGCGGTCTTTATGATATTTGATTACAGGATATTACTTACCTGCAACTACGTTAAGTTCAAGGTCAACTTCCTGAGAAATCATCCAGTCTTTAGGATCTCCTTCAGTTCCGTAAGCCAAGCCCCAGTCCTGTCTGTTGATGGTAAAGTTTGAAACCATTGTCAGTCCGTTTTCAGTAACTTCTACTTTCGCAGGGAAGCTTACGTTTACGGTTTTGTCTTTAATAGTAAGGTTTCCGCTTACTGTTTTGTTGGCACCTGCCACTTTGCTTTCAGTTCCTGCTGCAAGGTCTTCCACTTTAGTGATGTCGAATTTCACGCTTGGGTATTTGGCAGTATCAAAGAAATCTGCACTTTTCAGGTGTGCATCAAGGTCAGCAGAAGTTTTTCCGTCGCTCATTGCAGGATCAACCGCAGCCGGGTCAGTAGTTAAAGTGTTAAGGTCTGAAGTCAGGCTTCCGGATACCAGGTTTCCGTTTTCTACAGAAAATGTTCCTGCGGTTTTGGTCGTTCCGAATCTTGGGTTCAATCCGCCTTTATGATAAGCAGTCCATTTTACAGTAGTGCTGTCGGTATTTACGGTAAAAGTTTCTCCGGTTTGTTCAGCTACAGCCTGCTCAGTTGCAGTGGTAACGCTGTCGGTTTTTGATTCTTTACATGATACGGCAAGCAGAACTGCTGAAAGGGCCAAAATTGATAATTTTTTCATTGTATAAATAATTAGTTGTTTAATTCGGGTGCAAAAGTAGCCTTTGAAAACTGCCCCCGAATTGATGTATGATAAGAAACGCTCCGTCATCTGAAGTTTTACAGAAAAGAACCGGCTGCATCCTCGATCTCCTCCACCCGTTCGCGCAGGATTTTTTTATCTGCGTTTTTACGTCTTCTGGAGCTGCCCGTGAATCTGGCTTTTGTCCATCGGAACCGTGTAAATCTTAGTTTCCCGAAATGATGCTGTAAAACATAGATCATCATTCCAACCGCGGCGATCGCAATAAGGCCGTATATTTTTTTATTGGCCACCAGTATCGCATTAACCTGTAAATTTTTATAGCCGGCCAATGCAGATTGCGTCGACATCAAGTTTCCATCAAGATACACCGCCAGATTATTCACACTTTCCCACTGAAACCGGTACTGCAGCCATGAGAAAAATGAAGAAAATACGGCAGTAGCGACAAAACTCCGGAAAACCAGAATAAGCCCGATCGCCTGCAGCATCGGTTCCATTTCCAGTCGGTCGAGGGTGTAGAACCATACCGCGATAAACAGGGTGCCTAAGCCGTACCCTTTCAGGATCATAGGCAGCAGCCAGCTTTCGTAGTTCAGTTCCGGAACCATCATGAAGTACATCATCACGGAGTTCAGAAAAAAAGCGGCAAAGCCGGAGAAGACAAACATTTTCAGCGGTCTTTCGTTTTTGAACCAATAGAATGCTACCACACCGGCCAGTAATACGCCCGGCACCATCATCATATTTAGCGACGCATTCGTTATCATGTCATACCCAAGGATTCCGACGGTAAAAGTATTCTGTAATGTCCCCGCTCCCAGGAAAACTCCCGTAAACAGCAGCATCAGCAGACCGCTCTGGACATTGCTTTTGGTGAAGATGCCAAAGGAAATATAACTTCTCTTCAATGAAAGCTGACGCAGGGTGAGCAGTAGAAAACAGATCACCGTGCCCCAAAACGCAATGCGGATGTTCGGAGCTTCGAACCAGTCCAGAGTTTTTCCGAAAGACAGGAAGAACGCTATGAACATAAACGTAGCTGCGAAAAGTACAATACTGAGCCAGTCGATCTGGGAAAACGGCATCTTGCGGGCAAAGCGCTGGTTGTGCTGGAAGATTACGGTAATCATCATCAGGATAAGGCACAGACCGGCAGTCAGCAGGTGAGGGTATTGCCATGTGGTATGGTAGGCGAGTTTGGCCAGATAATATCCTGAAATATTTCCTGCGATAATAGAAAACGGATAAAACACCGCATAAAATTTACCGCGTTTTCCGTCCGGACTCAAAATAAACATCAGGGGAAGTATGAATTCCATCATCATGAACATTTTGAAGAATCCCATAAGGAATGAAGCGGCCACAATGATTTCAGGGACTGTTGTGGTCCCGATCACGAAGGACAGCAGCGCGGTTACGGCGAGCGAGAAAATCATAATCTCTTTGGTGCGGAAACGCATTTTCACCCTTAAAACCAAAGGCATAGAAGTCGCCATTCCGATAAAGGAAGCGAAATTGGCCATCATCAGGTATTCGGGCATCGTGCCGAGGTCACTCACCATCATGCTGATGTTCCCGGTATTCACAGGATTCACCGACATGATGACCGTGGTAAAGAGAAGAATCAGTAAAAGCTGCACGGGTTTCGGAACCCAGCTTTTAAAAAGTCCTTTATTGTAATCAGACATTTTATTTGATGTTGTT
>NZ_DAMBHK010000108.1:0-2355 GCF_032060305.1 Kaistella sp.
TTATGAATTTCCTCGCCCATTCTTACCTCACTTTTACCGATGAACAGATTGTCGGGCAGTTTCTGCAGGATTTCATCAGGAACAAAGACCGTTTTTCGTTTCGGGAAAAAATAGGAGAGGGCATCACTTTACACCGCGCCATCGATACGTTTACCGATGCTCATCCGGAAATTCATGAAGCGAAGAAAATATTCAGTCCCTTGGTGAGACTGTATGCCGGTGCTTTTGTGGATGTAAGTTTCGATTATTTTCTCGCCAACTCTATACCTGATAAGGCTTTAAAAGCGCATTCAGAAAAAGTGTACCGCGTATTGAGAAATCATGAAGAATTATTGCCGCCAAATTTGCTGAGAATGCTCGATAGCATGGAAAAAGACAATTGGCTTTATAATTACCGGGAAGAGTGGGGAATTGAGTTTTCGATCCGGAATGTCCTTAACAAAGCGAAGTATCTGAATAAAAATCTGGCAGTTTTTGAAGTTTTTCTGAACCATAAACCGCAACTTCAGTATCATTTTGATCATTTTTATCCTGATCTCGTGGCGGAAGTACAGAAAATTAATGCAGAATTCCGTTCTTAGAAGTTCTGGTAAATATAACGGTCGGGATAATTTAATCTTTGGCTTTTTCGGTTTCCGTTGATAATAATATGAACGATATTCATCTGATCATCAAATAAATTATAGAGAAAACTTACCGCGGTCTCTACTTTTTTTGGCTGAGCCACTTTCTCGGATTCCAGATAAATATTCACCGATTCGCTGTCTTCTTCGTAGCCTAAATAATTAATTTTTAGGAATTTGTTATTTACTTTGAGTTTTAGGTATTCTTCGCAGTACTTTATCAGATAGTTGTTGATTTGAGCTTTATACTGTTCGGAATTAAAGTGTACCGCTTTGCCGTATTTTTCCTTCAAAGCATTTTCCAGGTCATCCAGAAAGAACTTTCCGCTGATCTCAAACGTTTCTGATTTGGAATTGTAATTAAATTCCATAGATCCAACGTGATAAGGATGAATTTCGCTTGCTGAGCTGAGGCCGAAAACCGAAAAAAAGAGGATGAAAAATAACTTTTGCATGGTTCAAAAATAGAAATAAATTTTGTATTATCGTGCCGCTAAAAATATGCGGTATATGAATGATTTTTTATTTTATCTGAATCTGGGTTGGGAACATATTATTTCACTGGATGCGCTGGATCATCAGCTTTTTGTATTGGTTTTGGTCGCAGTTTTTGCGGTAAAGGACTGGAAAAACATTTTCTGGATTATCACTGCATTTACCATAGGTCATTCAATTACTTTGGCTTTAAGTGTCTTCGATATCGTACGTGCGCCGGCGAAGTGGGTGGAATTTTTAATCCCACTAACCATTGTCATCACCGCTCTGGATAATATTCTGATGCGCAACAGGCAGAATAATCTCATGAAAATGAATTTCTATCTTGCCCTGTTTTTTGGATTGATTCACGGGATGGGATTTGCCAACACCGCAAGAATGATGATTGCCAATGAACAGCATATCTTTGTACCGCTTTTAGGTTTCAACATTGGATTGGAGCTAGGTCAGATCGCTGTGGTAGCAGGTATTTTAATCGTACAGTTTGTTTTGCTCAACCTTTTTAAAGTTAACCGAAAAGACTGGATTATGTTTATCTCTTCAGGGGTTTTTGCGCTGTCTTTAAAAATGACTTTAGAAAGAATTCCGTTTTAATCTGTAAAAGTTTATAATTATAATCTTTTTTCTGCAACGATTTCTTAATTTTGATGATTATTCTATCATATCACAAACTAACTATGAAGTTCAAATCCGTCTTTATATCACTTTTTATTCCATTTGGAATTTTCGCCCAGAATATTCAAAACAATCCAAACAGCAATCACGGCAATAAGTTTGAGCAGCTTGGCACAATCCTGCCGACGCCCAATGTGTACCGAACTGCTTCTGGTGCGCCAGGTCAGGGATATTGGCAGAACAGGGCCGATTATGAAATTACAGCTTATCTTGATGAGGATAAAAGAAATTTAAAGGGCTCAGAAACCGTTACCTACTATAATAATTCTCCCGACGATCTGGATTATTTGTGGCTTCAACTCGATGAAAATGAGCAGTCTTCTATAAATAATGCGGGCTATCATGATTCTTCATTTATCCCCAAACAAACCACGACCGAGCGTTTGAAAGTCACAGATCTGCCTGAAAAAAATAACGGATACGGCGTGAATCTGGAGAAAGTAACCGATGCTTCCGGAAAACCTTTAAAGTATGTGGTGAATCAAACCATGATGCGTATTGACTTGCCTAAAGTTTTGAAGAAAGGTGAAAAATTCGTCTTCAAAATCGACTGGAACTATAA
>NZ_DAMBHK010000108.1:2455-4466 GCF_032060305.1 Kaistella sp.
AAAAATTTCGAGCAGGTATTAACACCGGCACAGCTGCAGCGTTGGAAGCAGGCACAGACTGCAAATGAACCGCTGGAAATTGTCACTTTAGAAGAAGCTAAAAAAGCCGAAAAGAACAAGTCAAAACAGAGAAAAACCTGGGTTTTCGAAGCGGAAAATGTACGTGATTTCGCCTGGACTTCTTCAAGAAAATTCGTTTGGGACGCCATGAAAGTGGTAATTCCCGAAAACAACAACCAGGTAATGGCGATGAGTCTCTATCCGAAAGAAGCCTATAATCTTTACCGTAAATTCTCTACAAAGGCAGTAGCGCACACGATAAAAACATATTCAGAATTCACGGTGCCTTATCCGTATCCGGTGGCGCAGTCTGTTGAGGCGGCAAACGGTATGGAATATCCGATGATCTGTTTCAATTACGGAAGAACCGAGAAAGACGGAACCTATTCCGAAGGAATCAAAAACGGAATGATCGGAGTAATCATTCACGAAGTTGGTCATAACTTTTTCCCGATGATCATTAATTCCGATGAAAGACAGTGGAGTTGGATGGACGAAGGTTTGAATACTTTCGTAGAATACTTAACAGAAGAAAAATGGGACAATAAATTCCCTTCAAGAAGGGGTCCGGCGCACACGATTGTAGATTATATGAGACTGCCGAAAGATCAGCTTGAGCCCATCATGGTAAATTCAGAGAATATTATTCATTTCGGTCCGAACGCTTATGCAAAACCGGCCACAGGTCTTAATATCTTGCGCGAAACCATCATGGGAAGAGAACTTTTCGATGAGGCGTTTAAGACCTATTCAAAACGTTGGGCTTTCAAACATCCTGAGCCGGCAGATTTCTTCAGAACGATGAATGACGCGAGCGGCGAAAATCTCGACTGGTTCTGGCGTGGCTGGTTCTACGGAACCGATGCGGTAGACATTTCCATTGATAAAGTAACTGTGGCTGCCCCTGATTTTGATGCCGCTCCGAAATCACGGGAAATCAGTTATACTGTCGAAAAGCCTTTGCAGAATGATTTCGAGGATATTTCTAAAATCAGAAACCGAAACGATAAGAACATTGAATTTTATACCGACAAAGACAAGAGCACTCAGGATTTTTACTGGAGATATAACCGCGGAATGGAGAAAGTTGATGACACGAAGAAATATTCCATGAAAATAGACAATATGGAGAAAGTAAGTTTAAAAGACAAAGCGCAACTTCAGAATGTTATTGCTTACCAGATCGATTTCAGCAACAAAGGCGGGTTGGTAATGCCGATTATCCTTGAATTTACTTTCGAGGACGGGACCAAACTCACCGATAAATCATCAGCCCAAATCTGGCGAAAGAACGAGCAGAAAGTTTCTAAAACCTATTATTTCGATAAAAAACTGAAATCCATTCAGCTTGACCCGATGAGAGAGACTGCGGATATCGACACCTCAAACAATTTCTGGGGCGAGATTCCAGCTCCCGCTTCCAAATTTGAAGTCTTCAAACAGAAAAATGAAGCCACCGCAAGAGGCGCAGCACAGGGACAGGTAAATCCAATGCAGGCAGCGGGAAAGAAAAACTAAAATCAGTATTCAAATACGAAAGTCATTCAGCCATCTGAATGATTTTTTTTTCTGCCAAAATTGCACATTAGTTTAACAGTGAATGACAGATTTTCAGATTACTTTTGTTGGCACTGTTTTAGAGAAAAACAGTTCAGTATTTAATAATTTAAACCTAAAAAATATGTCAGTAAATTTCAAACCATTAGCAGACCGCGTTCTGGTAGAGCCCACTGCTGCGGAAACTACAACCGCATCAGGAATCATTATCCCCGACACCGCAAAAGAAAAACCACAGGAAGGCGTTGTGGTAGCAGTAGGTCCGGGCAAAAAAGATGAGCCAACAACTGTACAGGTAGGCGACAAAGTACTTTACGGAAAATATTCAGGTTCTGAATTAAAACTGGATGGTAAAGATTATTTAATTGTAAAAGAAGGTGATCTATTGGGAATT
>NZ_DAMBHK010000109.1:0-4462 GCF_032060305.1 Kaistella sp.
ACCATTTCCATAATTCCGCGTTTAATTCCCTGCAGTTCGTCGCCACCGCCGATAATCTTTAAGAACAGAAAAACATCAGTAATATCCGAAACCAACACTTCACTTTGGCCTACGCCCACGGTTTCAATTAATATGGTATCGTAGCCTGCAGCCTCACAAAGCATCATAGTTTCAAATGTTGTATTGGCTACTCCGCCTAGAAATCCAGAGCTGGGCGAAGGTCGTATAAAAGCATTTTCTTCTCTGGCCAGTTCTTCCATTCGGGTTTTGTCTCCTAAAATAGAGCCTTTATTGAGTGACGAACTTGGATCGATAGCCAGAACTGCAACTTTTTTCCCCTTTTTTAAAAGCAGCCTTCCGAAGTTTTCAATAAAAGTAGATTTTCCTGCGCCCGGTACACCGGTAACACCAATTCTTACAGAATTTCCTGTGAAAGGCAAAATTTCTTTCAAAAGCTGTTCGGCCAATTCACGGTGTTCAGGCTTTTTACTTTCTATCAAAGTAATGGCTTTTCCGAGCAATCTTTTATCGCCCGATTTTATTCCCTCAATAAGTTGTTCTACAGAAAACGTTTTCATTTAACCAAAAATACAAATTCTTTCAGGATAATAACTTAAGTGGGGAATCCGACAGCGTCATTATTTTTGAATTTTTTGGTCTGAAGCCATTGTAAAGAGAATTTTGTTTATTTTTGAAAGAAACAAAGTATTTAAATATGAAAAGACCTCAAAACTTTACACGGATTACTACCATTTTTTCAGCAATTGCAATAATCGGCTTTTTAACTTCCTGTACGACAAAACCCGCCGTTACCGAAGGAACAAAAACCATGACTGCAGAAAATCTGGCTTTAGGAAAAACACTTTTCGACAATTCATGCGGCAGATGCCATGATTTGCCGAGTCCTACTTCTCATTCCGCTCAGGATTGGGTTGGAATTATGAACGCTATGGCACCAAAGGCAAAACTGAATGATCAGCAACACCAGCTGGTTTACGATTACATTGTATCCGTGAAAAAATAAAATGGATTTAAAACCTGAAATAACCTGGCAGGATTTCGAAAAACTCGATATACGCTGCGGAACGGTAATTTCTGTTGCCGATTTTCCGGAAGCCAAAAAACCATCGTACAGACTAGAAATAGATTTTGGGACGCTTGGCATTAAGAAATCTTCTGCTCAAATTACTTCACTATACCAAAAAGAAGAACTTGTTGGCAAGCAGATTTTGGCTGTAGTGAATTTCCCAAAAAAACAAATTGCCAATTTTTTCAGCGAATGTCTGGTTTTGGGACTATATGGAGAAAACAATGATGTTACACTTATAACACCTTCGCTACCGGTTAAAAACGGTTCTATTCTAGGTTAAACCGATTGCACTATTCGTAAAGTTTAAAATCCTTACTTATGATTCAGCATATTCCTTTAGAAAAAATCCTATTCCTGGATATTGAAACCGTTCCACAAGCCGGAAACTGGGAAGAATTGAATGAAACCGACCAGTATCTATGGGACAAAAAAACCAGAATGCAGCGGAAAGAAGATTTCACTGCGCAGGAATTTTATAATGAAAGAGGCGGAATCATGGCTGAGTTTGGCAAAATCATCTGCATTTCTGTTGGTATTTTAGAAAAAAGTGAAAAACTGATGATTAAAAGTTTTTCCGGTGATGATGAGAGAAAACTGCTCGAAGAATTCGGCGAAATCTTCAATCATCCAAAACTTCACGATGTGATTCTCTGTGCGCACAACGGAAAGGAATTCGATTTTCCGTGGATTGCAAGACGATTTCTGATCAACGGAATGCAGCCACCGAAACCCTTCCAGATGTTTGGGAAAAAACCGTGGGAAATCCCGCACCTCGATACTATGGAGCTGTGGAAGTTCGGCGATTACAAATCTTTTATTTCACTGGAATTGTTGGCTCATGTATTCGGTATTCCAACTCCAAAAGATGATATCGACGGCTCTATGGTTTCGTCAATTTACTATATAGAAAAAGACTTATTTAGAATTGTTCAATATTGTGAAAAAGATGTCTTAACTTTGGCAAATATTTTCCGGCGCATGCGACAGGAAGAATTGCTGGAACGTAAAACAGATTAACTTTTAAAATAAAATGACCTTTGCTGCGGTTTGCAGCCAGGTTTGAACAATAGTAAAATGGCTTTAACAGACGATCAGATCGCCGATATTGGCGAAAATATTATTAAAAATTTAAAAACCGTTTATGACCCCGAAATTCCCGTAGACATCTACGAACTCGGACTTATTTACGATGTACAGATTTCGGACCAGGGTGCGGTGAAGGTAATTATGACGTTAACAACACCCAACTGTCCGGTGGCTGAAAGTTTACCAGCGGAAGTACGCGAAAAGGTTACCGAAGTTGAAGGCGTAACAGAGGTAGATCTGGAACTTACCTTCGAACCTGCCTGGAACAAAGACATGATGAGTGAAGAAGCACGCTTCGAACTTGGAATGTTTTAAAAAATAAATGCCGGAAATCTCCGGCATTTTAATTTCATTCTACACTCCGTACTCAAAAAGTACCGTCCGCTGCACATTTGGATGAATAGACAAAGAAACAGGACAGTTGAGAGCGGTATGTTCAATAAATTTCTTCTGTTCCTCAGTAAATGTTCCGGGAATTCTCACGATACAAAATATGGTTCCGATTCTTTTCGGTTCAGGATGGGTAGATTTTTTCAGTTCGCAGGTTGCACCGGTAATATCAATTCCTCTGTTCTTTCCTAAAACGGCTACTGCCATTAACATCGACTGGCCATAGGAAATACCAAAAATGTCTGAAGGTGAAAAATATTCTGAAGTTCCCCCTTCCCGCAATGGTGCACAGGTAGTAATTTCTGCACCGGATTTAGCATGTTGGGATACGATTGTAAAATCTCCCGAATAAGTAATTGTTGAAGTCATAGCATTGCGTTTTTTATTACAATAAAGATAGCAAAATCTTTTTGGTATTTTACGCAAAAATGATATAAGTCACTGTAAATTAAAAATATAAAACAAACATATCTACACTCAGTATCTTTTTATAACGGCTGATTCGGATAGTTAAAAGTGACAGATTTTTTCACTTCAGCGCTTAAGGTAAGTGCTACAGGGCAATTCATTGCAGTATTTTCAATAAAGGCCTTTTCTTCGTCGGAAAAGCTACCAGGAAAATATAAATCACAAACAATTTCTGCGATCTTTCTTGGTTTCGGATTCATTATTTTCTGGAGTTTAGCATAAGATCCTTCAATATTAATTCCTTTATCTTTTCCTAAAATCGCAATGGTTGTGAGCATGCATTGTGCAAGGGAAGTTGCACATAAATCGGTTGGCGAAAACACTTCGCCCTTACCGTGATTATCTGTAGGAGCATCGGTAAAAACTCTGGTTCCGGACTGTAAATGTTCAGATTCGCACCGCAAATCGCCGAGGTATGTTACTTTTGAGGTCATGAGCGTCATTTAAAAATGAAAAATATCTTTGGCTTTATTATAAGCACTTTCGAAATTAAGTAAGTTCAGTGAATGCTCTATTTTTTCGGAAGCCATAAAATTAATGACCTGCTCGGTAGGCATATTTCCGACCAGGTCGTCTTTGGCCATCGGACAACCGCCGATTCCTTTAATTGCCGAATCGAACCTTCTGCAGCCGTTATCATAAGCGGCTTTCAGTTTACTGTAAGAATCCTCATAGCGGTTATGAAAGTGCGCACCGAAATCAATCCCAGGATATTTTGCCGGAATTTTATCAAACAGAAGTGCAATCTGTTCTACAGTTCCGGTTCCGGTAGTATCGGAAAGCAGGATATTTTTAATCCCGATTTCATTAAAACGGTTTGCCCAGAAATCCACGTCTTCCCATTTCCACATCTCACCATAAGGATTTCCGAAAGCCATGGAAAAATACACATTCAGTGTACGGCCATCGGTTTTCAGAAGTTCTGTGATTTTCAGAATATCATTAAAAGCTTCTTCCTGATTTTTATTCGTATTCCGGTGCTGAAAAGTCTCCGAAATCGAAAAAGGAAAACCGAGAATATCAACCTGCTCGTGAGCCAGAGCTTTCTCTGCCCCGCGGTAATTGGCAACAATCACAGAAAGTTTTGTATTTGAAACAGACTTGTCGATTTCATCAATCACCGTTCCCGAATCCGCCATTTGGGGAATCGATTTTGGTGAAACAAAACTACCGCAATCAAGCACATCAAAACGAACATCCATCAAGGCATTAATGTAATCGATTTTCTTTTGAGTCGGGATAAATTCGCCCCAACCTTGCATGGCATCGCGAGGACATTCGGTTAAAAACATTGTTGATTTTTAATTTTCTCAAAGATAATATTTTTTTTGAATGACAGATTTGAGTTTTGCAGGCATAAAAAACAGGCAGTTTGCGGCCATTACCGTCATACAAATTCGCTATCTTTGTTTAAATCAAATTTTATTA
>NZ_DAMBHK010000110.1:0-1113 GCF_032060305.1 Kaistella sp.
CCGACCACCAGATTTTCAACATCTTCCTGAGAAGTGAGGAACTGGCCGGTTTTCAGCAAATATTCAGTATCGTTGCTCACAAAACTTCCGCTCTGTGCGCTGCCGTTGTTGGCCTGAATCATCTGCATTACCGCCAGCGGATCTACAGCACTTTCAGCCATTTTCTCACGGTCGAGGATGATTTTCAGCTGTCGTGGGCGGCCTCCGATCACGTTGGTTTGAGAAACATCTTTTTCTTTTTTGATTTCGGAAGCCAGTTCTTCAGTAATCTGTCTCAACTCAAAATCATTGTATTTTTCGCTCCACAACGTAAGTCCCAACATCGGAACATCATCAATGGAACGGGTTTTCACCATCGGCTCCATAATACCGTTCGGGAACATGTTCTTATTCTTCATCAACTCGTCATAAAGCTTCACATAAGAACGTTCGGTATCTTCACCTACATAAAACTGAACGATAATCATGGCACGGCCGTTCATCGCCATCGCATGCACATGCTCTACTCCTTTGATGTTGGAGATTATTTTTTCCAACGGTTTTACGACGCGGCTCTCGACTTCTTTGGGACTGGCGCCGGGATAACCCACCATCACATCGGCCATTGGCACAATGATCTGCGGCTCTTCTTCTCTTGGTATTAATGTAGAACTGTACACCCCGATAATCATCAATGCAATCATTAACAGAATGGTTAATTTTGAATTGATAAAAAATTCGGCTATACGTCCTGCGATTCCTTTTTCCATAATATAATCAGGTAATTAGTTAGTGTCCTGACAAGATCATTTTAACGACCGACATTAAATCAGCACTTGATCTCACCATCAGATCATCACATTATTTTGTGGTTACTTTTGCACCGTTAAACAGTTTTCCCTTGGCGGAAACGATATAAGGTTCTTTGGCGGTAAGGCCTGAAAGAATTTCCACTTGATCACCCATCACTTTACCGGTTTTCACCCATCGGAGAAGCGCGGTATTGCTTGAACTTACGGTGTAGATTCCGGTGAGCTGTCCGTTTTCAACAATTGCAGATTTCGGTACGGTTACGGATTCCTGAAAATCCTGGTTTACGCTTCCGCTTCTTTTGAACGGAAACTGCACATTCAC
>NZ_DAMBHK010000110.1:1213-4123 GCF_032060305.1 Kaistella sp.
TTCCCGGATTGGCAAGATCGCCCTGGCTCGCATATTTTGCAGTCACAACGCCGGAAATCGGAGCACTGATGTTGGTGTAACGGTACTGTGAATTCACTTCGCTTTTCATCATTCTCGCGCCATCCAATGTCGCTTTCGCCATTTCATAACGGGCACGCATATCATCAAGTTCCTTCTGGGAAGCACTTTGTGAATTATACAAATTCTGGAAACGCTGATAATCCTTCGAAGCACTGTTAAAAGCCGCCTGCGCCTGAGCAATTTGGGCATTGGCCTGTCCGCCTTTTGCCTGAATATCAGTATTATTGATGCTTACAAGAGACTGACCTGCACTTACGAAATCTCCCACATCCGCTCTGAGCATTGTAATATAGCCCATCATTCTGGTCGATACATTGACTGAGTTTTTCGCTACAAGTTTACCGCTTGCGTTGACGTATCCCAGTGCGTCGGTGGTTCCTGTGCTGCTAAGGGTTACCTGAACCGGCTTGGTGTTGTCGGCAATTGCTGCGGGATCGGAGGAACAGCTTGCAAGAAGGGCTGAACCAAGCAGTAATGAAAGATAAATATGTTTTTTCATAAGAGATTATTTTTCTGAGTTATGATTTTTTGAGAAATCGATGATAACGGTGACATTAAAGATTGATTTGTAAAATCTTCGGGATTTTTACTTTAAAAATTTATAATATTCCAAAGCGGTATTGTATTCCAGCACCGAATGGTGATATTCGAGTTCTTTTTTAGACATCAGCGTTTCTGCATTCAGCACATCCGAAGCTTTTTCAAGCCCCTGCTCATATCGGTTCTTGCGGATTCGGTACGCTTCTGCAGTTTGCTCCCACGCCTGTTTGCTGAGTTTCACTTTGTGGTCGGCATCTGCTACCTGGCGGTAAGCTTTGGTGAGTTCTAGGGTACTCTGTTTTTGGTACTGCGCCACTTCTGTTTCAGATTTCGCAAGATCAGCTTTATATTTTGCGATTTCGCTTTTGGCTTTCATTCCGTCGAAAATATTCCAGGAAAGTTCAACTCCTACCAAATAACCGTTGGCATTGAACTGATAGGGTTTATTGTCGTACAGTTCAAAACTACCGAATGCGTTCAACCGCGGCAAAAATTTAGCTTCCGAAGATTTCACCAAATAATCATAGGATTTCAGAGATCTACGAAAAGCCTGAAGGTCTTTTCGCTCCTTACTCAATACAGGATCCGATGTAAGAAGATCTTCCTGATATTCGAGGGTTTCGGAAGGTTTCATCACTTTATTTTCCGGAGATTCATCCAGCAGATAGAAAAGATAATCTGAGGCGTTCTGCACATTTGATTTAGCAAAACGGATCTGGCTGTCGATTTCTGCAACGCGCACGTTCATATCAAGTACATCCGATTTCTGAATCATTCCGTTTTTAAAATAATTGTCGATGACTTTTTTATTGGCCAAAACAGTGGTTTTTGCGCCTTCCAGCACTTCTAAGTTTTTATATGCCATCTGGAGCTGCATATAGGCTTTGTTCAGTTCAAATTTCAGATATTCGCGGGTGCGTTCCTGTTTCAGTTTTAGCACTTCCACCTTAACTTCACCGGCTTTCTTTAGGTACACCGCATCTTTATTGTAAATGGGTTGCTGCACTTCGAGTTTGGTGGCGAAATTGAAAATATTCTTAGGATTGTTGAGGTTGGCGGGATTAAAATCCTCCATCGTCACCCGTTCCTGATTGAGTTTAGATCCAAAGGCCATCAATGGATTATTGGTGGAAATCCCCGTATAGCTGGCTTTAATGTTGGGCAAATGCATCGCGCGGGACATTAGCAGATCGGCCTCGGCAGAATGTACTTCTGCAGACGCAATTTTAAGCTGAAGGTTGTTACGCTCAATTTTCTCTTCCAGATCCTGCCTGGAAACCTGCACTGTTTCCTGAGCCCAAAGGACTGTACTCGAGAACATTGCAAATGCGGCAATCAATAGTTTTCTCATGTTCCGTATAATTTTGTGCAAATGTACCTGCTATACGAAGCTGAGAACGTAACCTGAGTTACATACAAAAAAACACGGCCGACTGGCCGTGTGTACTGTTTTCTATTTTGAACTTCTTAAAAATCCTTCAGCAGCTTGATCTGGTTACGGTACAGCAGCACTTTACCGTCGTTCTCCAGTTTTTTAAGAAGGCGGCTGATGACTACGCGTGAGCTGGCCAAATCGTTGGCAATCTCTTCATGAGAAACATTCAGTACAGTTTTTCCGGTGATCTTTGATTTTTCTCTGAGATAATTGGCGAGTCGTACATCAAGACCGTTGAAAACCACCATGTCCAGTGCTCTCAGCATCTCGTAAAAGCGGTTTTGCATGGTGCGCATCACGAAACTTTTCCAGCTGGGATATTTATGCATCCAGGAGTCCATGTACTCTACCGGAATCATCCACATTTCCACGTCTTCTTCGGCGACGGCCATTATTTCGCTTTTGGCTTCCTGCATGCAGCAGGTAAACGACATGGCACAGCCTTCATTTGCATTCAGGTAATACATCAGCATTTCGCGGCCGTCCGGCTGCATCATGGATACTTTTAAGGTTCCCTGAAGTACAATCGGCATGAAAAGCAAACGCTGCCCAATACTGATGATTACTTCACCTTCTTTGGCTGTTTTCTTTTTACCGACGGCAAGAATCTCCTCCATCAGTTCTGGCTCGAAAAGGTCTTTAATTGATTCAGTGATTTCCATCTTACAAAATTACGGAAATAAAGTTCTTTCTCACAGCCATCATTCAAACCTTAAGTAACACAGGTTACCAATCCGGCATTTCAGATTCACTAATTTTGCACTACAGTATTTAGGACTTAATATGATGACTATGAATCAACAGAACTTCTGGAACCAGCGTTACGCCGATGAACACTATGCTTACGGAACGTT
>NZ_DAMBHK010000111.1:0-4009 GCF_032060305.1 Kaistella sp.
GAATTCCAAACGGTAAGCTGAACCGCAAAGAATTGCTACATTTGCTGCAGTAATTTCTCCCTCATGAAAAACTTCACAAAGGAACTCACCTATAAAACCTCCCGCAGCAGCGGCGCAGGCGGACAGAACGTGAATAAAGTGGAGACCGCGGTTACGGTGATGTGGAATCCCTCCCAAACCGCGTATTTTTCTGCCGAAGAAATTGAACTTATTTCGCAAAAGCTGAAGAACAGAATTAATCTGGAAGGCATCTTACAACTCACGGTATCCGAAAGCAGAACGCAGCTTCAGAACAAAAAAATTGCCACTGAAAAGGTTATAGAGCTTGTAAATAAAGCACTTATAAAACCGAAAATCCGTAAACCTACCAAGCCTTCGAAACGACAGGTCGAAAAGAGAATTCAGACAAAGAAACAACTTTCAGAAAAAAAGGAAAACCGCAAATTCCGGTTTTAAGCAAAACGTTAATTTATGCTAAACAGTTGTTTATTAAATACTTATTTCTTAAGTTTGTAAAAATCATTTTATAAATACATGGTCACATCATTCTTTTTATCCGAAACCGGAATATCCAGACTTTTGCTGTCCTTGCTTTATTTGCATACTGATTCGTTCTTGAAAAGTTCCAAAGATTTCATCAATTAATCCCTGTCAGATCCAAGACAGGGCATCTCAGCATTTTTACTATTAATTTTTGATGTGTTTTCACAGGCAGAATATCTCCTGATATTTTCGGCCTGCATTGGATTGTATTAAACACGTCATCCAATTCAAAAAAATATAAAAAAATGACACAGAACATCATCTTAACAACAGGAATTTACGATGCGATTAAAGATCACCTCAGAAGAAAAAAAGTAACCCCAAATGAAGAAGTAAGACTTACCTCGGAACTTAGAAATGCCGTGCAGGTAAGAAGAAGAGAACTTCCGGAAGATGTAGTAACGGTAGACCGAAAAGTAACGGTAAAAGACCATACTTTAAACAAAGAAGAAGAATACATCTTTGTAGGAGTTGCACAGGCAAGACCGAAAAAAAACAAACACTCTATCCTTTCCGACATGGCTCTGGCGACAATGGGATATAAAGTGGGTGATATCGTAGAATATCCTTTTAAAGACGGCGAAAGAAGAATTGAAATCCTAAAAGTTGAAAACTGGGAAGGCTAATTTACAATCCCAAACCTTTACCATGATTTACATAAAAGTACAGCCTTTGCCCGCTGTACTTTTTTCTTTTCAAACAAAGGCGGTTGAATAAGTTTAAAAAAGCTATTTCAAATTAAGTTCAGTCCTAAAATATTATCTTTGCAAAAACAATTAAAGAAATGAATAAACCGATTACAGAATTTTTAGAAAAATATTATCTGCATTTTAATGCAGCCGCTCTGGTTGATGCTTCCAAAGGCTATGTAGCCCATTTAAAAGACGGCGGAAAAATGATGATTACCTTGGCTGGTGCAATGTCTACCGCAGAGCTGGGCAAAATTTTGGCCGAGATGATTCGTCAGGATAAAGTTGATATTATTTCGTGTACCGGTGCTAACCTGGAAGAGGATGTAATGAATCTTGTTGCGCACTCTCACTACAAAAGAGTTCCTAACTACAGAGATTTAACGCCAGAACAGGAAAGAGAACTGCTTGATCAGCATTTTAACCGGGTAACCGATACCTGTATTCCTGAAGAAGAAGCGTTCCGCCGTTTGCAGAAGCATTTGGAAGACGTTTGGCATGCCGCTGAAGAAAAAGGCGAACGTTATTTCCCGCACGAATTCCTTTATCAGGTAGTAAATTCCGGAGTTCTGGAGCAATATTATGAAATCGATCCTAAAGATTCATGGATTGTAGCTGCAGCAGAAAAAAACCTGCCCATTGTTTGTCCGGGTTGGGAAGATTCCACAACTGGAAACATTTTCACCTCAAACGTTATCAAAGGAAAACTGAATGTTCATACCGTAAAATCGGGTATTGAATACATGATTTATCTTACCGAATGGTACCGTGCAAATTCAGGTGGAAAAGGCGTTGGCTTTTTCCAGATCGGTGGTGGAATCGCTGGCGATTTCCCAATCTGCGTAGTACCGATGATGTACCAGGATCTGGAGTGGGAAGATGTGCCTTTCTGGGCATATTTCTGCCAGATTTCTGATTCTACAACGTCTTACGGTTCTTATTCGGGAGCAGTTCCGAACGAAAAAATTACCTGGGGTAAACTCGATATCGATACACCGAAATATATCGTTGAAAGTGATGCTACCATCTGCGCACCACTCATGTTCACTTATATTTTAGAGAACTCTTAAAATTCAAAAACAGATTCATAAAACTCCTGCAAAAAATTGCAGGAGTTTTTTTTCGCAATTATTATCATTAAAAACAATAAATTTTTCTGGTGAAAAACTATAGATTTTCAGAGATTTGCAGCATGCATCCAAAGTACTTAAAAATCGAAGATTTCACTTACGATTTACCAGCAGAAAAAATTGCTTACAACCCAGTGAATCCCCGCGATCAATCAAAATTACTAATTTATAAGGACGAAAGAATATCCGAAGATATCTACCAGAATATCAGTGAATATCTTCCCGAAAACGCTGTTTTGGTCTTTAACGATACCAAGGTTGTAAAATCCAGACTCTTTTTTAAGAACGAAAACGGAGCAAACATAGAAATTTTCTGTCTGGAACCCTACGGCGAAGCCATCAACTATGAACAGCATTTCTTGGAACAAAATTCCGTAACATGGATTTGTTTTATCGGCAAAGTTTCCAAATGGAAAGAAAAAGAACTGTCGAAATATGTTGATCTGGAAGGACATAAGGTAAAGCTATCCGCTGAAATTGCCGGCAAACTAGATGATGCTTACCTAGTGAAATTTTCGTGGTCACCGGGCCAGATTCCTTTCAGGAAAATTATGGATGCAGCCGGAGTTACGCCTTTGCCTCCCTATATCAAAAGAGTTGCAGAAAAAACAGACGAAGATGCTTACCAAACGGTTTACTCCGAAAACGAAGGCTCCGTAGCCGCGCCCACAGCCGGCCTGCACTTTACGGAACGCGTGCTGAATGATTTTTCGGAGAAAGGTATTTCATCACTGTTCACAACTTTGCATGTTGGTGCAGGTACTTTTAAGCCTGTGAAATCTGAAAAGATGGAAGATCACATCATGCACGCCGAATACCTCAACATTACCACAGATTTTCTTGAAGATTTAAAAAGCAAAATCGGGCGGCCCATCATCACCGTCGGCACCACCTCCACCCGAACTTTGGAGAGCATTTATTGGATGGGCAACAAAATTCTTCAAAACCCAGACATCAGTTACGAAGAACTGAAAATCACCCAGTGGCTTCCCTACGAAACCGAAGTTCTGGCAAGCGCTGAAGAGGCCATCAATGCACTTTTAAACTGGATTAAAAGCACCGGGCAAAATCATTTATCAATCGAAACCGAAATCATCATCGCGCCGGGTTATTCCTTCAAAATCGTAAACGGACTGATAACGAATTTTCATCAGCCGCAATCTACGCTGCTTTTGTTGGTTTCTGCCTTAATTGGAAATAACTGGAAAAAAATTTACACCCATGCTTTAGAAAACAACTACCGTTTTCTAAGCTACGGTGACGGAAGTTTGCTTTTGCCAAGAAATAAATAATCTTAATATAAAGTTTGATCATGGACCCGCAGTTTAAAAAGCAGGTTTTTGAAATCATTAAATTGATACCAAAAGGCAGAGTTACCAGCTACGGTGCCATTGCAAAAGCGGTTGGTTACCCGAACCACGCTAGACACGTGGGGAATGCACTGCGGAAATACGAGGAAGATTTCCCGGCTCACCGGGTCTGCAATTCTTCCGGACACATCACTGCGAGCTGCCTGGATTTATTCACCGAAAAACTGGCACGGGTAGGCGTGAAAGTTCAGGGAAATAAAATCACAGACTTTAAAAAAGTCTTCTGGAGTCCATTGCACGAACTTTAACAAAAAGCTGGTCTTGCACAAATTTGGTC
>NZ_DAMBHK010000112.1:0-3855 GCF_032060305.1 Kaistella sp.
TGGCACAGAATTTAATCTTCAAAAAAATGAGGAAAAACTACTTTAGAATTTTACTGAGGATTTTGGGAATTATTTTTCTGCTTTTTTTGGCAGTTAATTTTGGAATTAATTTCTGGCTCAAAAGCAAACTTCCCGGGTATATTAAAAACAATTCCGATTACAAAATTTCTTACCACTCGCTGGATGTGGATTTGGGCACCGGAAATATTTACGCCACCGGAATTTCCGTCAATAATAAAAATGCTGAAAATCAAAATGTTATAAGGTTACAGGGGACGGTGGATACGCTTTCAGTTTCACGGCTGGGGATTTACGATGCGCTCTTCAGGAAAAGGATTAACAGCTCTAATCTTCTTCTTAAGAATCCCAATCTCAACATCATTCTCGCAAAACCGATTGACGATAAAACAGGAAAAAAGCGGAATCCTGTGGTTTTCGAAAATCTGAAAATCAGCAGCGGCACAATTCAGATTTTTAAACATACAAAACAGAAATTTCTTTCCGTACAGGACCTCAATCTCGAAGTTGAAAATCTGCAGATGACCGAAGAAGCCGTGGAAAATAAACTTCCTGTGGTTTTCGACCGTTACGATATTAACGGCAGAAATTTCTTCTTCAGACCGGATAATCTTTACGCAGTCACCACGGAATACATTACGACCAAAGACGGAAAAATGAATCTTAAGGAGTTTGCTTTAACTCCGCTTCTGTCTTACGCTAATTTCAGGAAATTTTACCCTTCAAAAAGAAATCTTTATGCTTTCAAAACTTCGGAAATGCAGTTTAAAGATATCGAACTTAACGGAAACAAGATTAGACTTGCGAATGCCGAGTTTGAAGATCCGGAACTTAAAATTTATACCACCAATGTAAAACCGCCTGCCACGAAAAAAGATTTTAATTACGTGGTAAATATGGAAGAGGTATTGATGAAGAATGCGAAAATCTCCATTTTGAAACCCGCCGGCACTCCGCTGGTGAACGTTGAAAACATCACCCTGAACATCAATAAATTTTTGATGAACGGCGATACTTCAAAACAGCCGCTGCCATTTCAGTACGCAGATTTCAATATTTCAGGAAAAAACATCGGTTTTTCTTCAGAAACTGAAAACGTAAAGATTGCTGCAATGGCACTCACTCCAAAATCTGCAGAACTCAGCAGTTTTTCTATAAAACCTACCGTTTCCAAATCAGACAAGACACTTTTGGATTTAACGGCTCAAAAGGTAAAGCTACAGATCAATGAGTTGAAATTTGTGGAAAACAGACTGAAGCTTAATGTACAGAACGTTCTGATCAATAGTCTGAACGGAAAAATTATTACCGGAACAAACAAGAATAAAAAGAAACCGGACTTCAGATCAATTTATTTTCCGCTTACGGTTAAGAATCTCTCCCTAAAAAACTCGAATCTGACAGTTGATAAAGGAAATAATCCTTTAATTTTTAAAGATTTAAATGCGACGGTTCAGCAGGTCGAAATGAATTCGAGTACGATAAAAAATCCTGTTCCTTTTAAAACAGGTTTTTACAGTGTTACTACCAGAAATTTCAGTTACGGGACGAAATTTTATAACTTTTCGGCCTCTTTACTGAAATTCGGGAAAAATGGGGTTCAGATTTCAAATTTTGCCCTAAAGCCTAAAGTTTCCCGCGCGCAGTTCATCCGCATGATACCTGTTGAAAAAGACCTGTATGATGTGAAAGCAGATCTTGTAACACTGAATGGAAACTGGGATTTTTTATCGCCTCAGAAATTTCTGAACGCCTCGCAAATTACACTCAACGGGATGAATGCGAATATTTTCCGCAGCAAAATTCCGAAAGATGATATGTCAGAAAAACCGCTGTATTCAAAATTGCTCAGAAGTATTGGGTTTCCTTTATATATTCAGAATACGGATATTAAAAATTCGGTTTTGGTTTATGAAGAAGATACGCATAAAAGCGACGGACCGGGCAAACTCACTTTTAATCATTTCAATATGAATGTGAAAAACCTGAACTCCGGCAAAATGAAGGGAAAACCAACCCAGATTCCCGTAAATATCACCTGTTTGTTTATGAATGCTTCCCCAATGAACGTAAAATGGAGTTTGGATACCGCCAGCATGACCGATAATTTCTCGATTTCGGGCAATATTGCTGATTTGCCCGCGTCACGGGTGAACCCTTTTATTGAACCTTATCTTAAAATTCGTGCGACAGGTTTAATTTCGGATCTCATTTTCAGTTTTAAAGGCAACAACAGAGGCCTGAACGGAACTTTAAATATGAAACATAAAGACTTAAGAGTTTCGATCTTAAAACCAACGGGCGATAAAGATAAAGTTCTTTCCGCTGTAGCAAATATTTTTGTGAAGACAGATTCCGGTACGTACCCCGATTCGGTTCCGGTTGAAAATGTTCAGCGCGATCCTACAAAATCGTTTTTTAACCTTTTCTGGAAAGGCATCGAATTGGGTCTGAAGAAAACCCTGATTGGGAAAAATGTAGAAAACACCGAAAAAACAGTGAAAACTACGGTTGAAAATACAAAAGCTGCACTGGAGCAGAATAAGACCGATTTGAAAGAAACAAAACAGGAATTAAAAGAAAAAGTACAGCAAACAAAGGAAAATATAAAGGAAAAAGGCATTTTCCGGAATCTTTTCAGAAAAAAATCCGAAAACTAATTTTCGGATATATGTGTTATTCTAAAATAAAATCTTCCCTCTCATTTATCGGAATGCTTCTCAGGAAATTATCGAACTCTTCGCCGGTGTAATTACTTTCTGCACCATAAGAATCAATGATGATCGAGTGTAAACCATTTTTATCCTGAAGTACATACAGCACCGCATTGTCTTCCGGATTGCTGTCGCCTTCAAATCGGTAAGATTTTATGATGGATAAATCGGTGGGCTCATAAGCGATATCTGTTTCCTGCAAAATAAACTTTTTGTCTTCTGTCATGCAGATCTCTCTGGTAATGCCACGTTCCCTAAGGATATTGATTACCTGGGACAGGGTTTTTAAATTGTGATTTGCCATAATGTTTTGTAATTTTAATGATCTTAAAGTTACAAAATGTTTGCCGAAGGTGTGGGTAAAAAACAAAAAACGCTGCAAATCAATGAAGATTAACAGCGTTTAAAGTACCTCGGACGGGACTTGAACCCGTACATCCTTGCGGATACAGGATTTTAAGTCCTGCGTGTCTACCAGTTCCACCACCAAGGCAGGTAGATTGTTGAGCGAAAAACGGGATTCGAACCCGCGACCCCGACCTTGGCAAGGTCGTGCTCTACCAGCTGAGCTATTTTCGCAATAAAAGTGCGGATGGAGGGACTCGAACCCACACGCCTCACAGCACCAGATCCTAAGTCTGGCATGGCTACCAATTACATCACATCCGCTAAATAACTTCTTCTCTTTTTTTGTGAGTGCAAATATAAATACTTTTTCTCTTTTAAAGCAAGAAAATTTTACATTTTTTCAGATTTTTAAAGTTTTTAATTTTCCAACTTCTTTTTGTCTCGTTTATTTATTACTTTTACACCTTTAACAATCAATTATGGAATTACAAGGAATTATAAAGAAACTGGGTGACGTTCAGACGTTTGCAAGCGGCTTTCAGAAAAGAGAAATGGTTATTGTGACCGAAGAACAGTACCCGCAACCAATTAGTATCGAGTTTCTGAAAGAAAAAGGTGATTTACTTAATGCTTATAAAGAAGGAGATAAAGTAAAGGTTTCTATCAACATCGGAGGAAGAGAATGGACTTCGCCACAGGGTGAAGTAAGGTATTTTAATTCGATCACAGGATGGAGAATTGAAAAAGTAGACGGTGGAAATTTCAATGAACCTGT
>NZ_DAMBHK010000113.1:0-3838 GCF_032060305.1 Kaistella sp.
GATGGTAAAAACTTCACCAAATGTTCCGCAACGCAGATCGGGCCAACACCCGGACCACCACCACCGTGAGGAATAGCGAAGGTCTTGTGTAGATTCAGGTGGCAAACATCGGCCCCGATATTTCCCGGAGAAGTGAAACCTACCTGCGCATTCATGTTCGCGCCGTCCATATAAACCTGTCCGCCGTTGTCGTGAATCAGTTTTGTGATTTCTTTAATGTTATCATCAAAGAAGCCATAAGTTGACGGATAAGTAATCATTGCCGCAGAAAGATTTTCCGCGTGCTGCTCTGCTTTGGCTTTCAAATCTTCGAAATCGATTTCTCCGCTTTCAAGGTTTTTTACCACCACCACTTTCATCCCTGCAATTACCGCAGAAGCTGGATTGGTTCCGTGTGCAGACTGCGGAATAAGAACGATGTTTCTGTGGCTTTCTCCACGTGATTTGTGATATTCGCGGATGACCATTAATCCTGCATACTCACCCTGAGCACCTGAATTCGGCTGAAGCGAAGTTCCGGCGAAACCAGTAATTTCCGCAAGATCTTTCTCCAATTCTTTAATTAACTGCTGATATCCCCCAGCCTGCTCGGTAGGAACAAACGGGTGTACATTGCCCCACTCGGGCCAGGAAATCGGCAACATCTGCGTGGCAGCATTCAGTTTCATAGTACATGAACCTAAGGAAATCATCGAATGCGTTAAAGAAAGATCTCTTCTTTCTAAACGTTTAATGTAACGCATCAGCTCGGTTTCAGTATGATATTTATTGAAAACATCTTCTTTCAGAATTTCATCATTTCTTAGAGACTGTTCAGGAATAAGAATTTCTTCTTTAAGCGTAAGTTTGAAGCTCTGCTTGTCTTTAAACTGCGCAAAAGCATCAAACAGCGACTGCAGTTTCTCTAAAGTTGTGGTTTCATTTAAGGCGATGCTCACAAATCCATCGGTGAAATAATTAAGATTGATTTTACGATCAAGCATCAAAAACATCAAAGATTTTTTCTCTTCCTCGTTCATTCTGAACTTTACGGTGTCGAAAACCGGCTCTTCTACAATATCATAACCTAAAGCTTTCAAGCCTGTATTAAGTGCATTGGCTTTGAAATGGATTTGGTCTGCGATGAAATTAAGACCTTTCGGACCGTGATATACGGCGTACATTCCGGCCATTACGGCTAAAAGCACCTGTGCTGTACAGATATTCGAGGTGGCTTTTTCTCTTTTGATATGCTGTTCACGGGTTTGAAGTGCCATTCTCAGCGCACGTTTGCCGTACGCATCCTGGGAAACACCAATGATTCGTCCCGGAATATCTCTCTTATAATCTTCTTTACAGGCAAAAAATGCAGCGTGAGGCCCACCGTAACCCATCGGAATGCCGAAACGTTGGGTAGTTCCCACCGCACAGTCAGCGCCCATCTCAGCAGGAGACTTCAGTTTTACCAACGCCATTGGATCGCTGGCAACTACAACCTGCAGGTTGATTTCTTTATATTTCTTAATATTTTCGGTGTAATCGAGTACAATTCCGTTTTTACCCGGATACTGCAGCAAAACTCCGAAATAAGATTCATCAAAATTATGATTCTCATGATCACCTTCAACGATCTCAATTCCCAGCCCTTCTGCTTTAGTTTTCAAAACAGCAACCGTTTGAGGAAGTACCAATTCTGAAACGAAGAATTTTTTGGCTTCAGATTTTCTCTGGTCTTTGGTTCGGCTTTCGAAGAACATGTGCATTGCTTCCGCGGCCGCAGTAGATTCATCCAAAAGAGAAGCATTTGCCAGTTTGAAACCTGTTAAATCGCAAACAACCGTTTGGAAGTTGAGCAGCGCTTCCAGTCTTCCCTGCGCGATTTCTGCCTGATAAGGAGTGTAAGCGGTGTACCAGGATGGATTTTCGAGAATATTACGCTGAATTGCGCTCGGCAAAATGGTATTGTGATACCCGAATCCGATGTAGTTATCGAAAAGGGAATTTTTGGCTGCCAATTCTTTAGAATGTGCCAACATTTCGTACTCCGAAAGTGCAGGTGAAATGTTTAATTCTTCTTTTAAACGGATGGAATCTGGAATTGTTTGGGCAATTAGTTCTTCAATACCCGAAACACCAATTTCCTGTAACATTGCCTGTTTATCGGCTTCGTTTAAAGAAATGTGGCGGTTTACAAACTGTGTAGTGTTCATTATTTTTACTGGATTTATTTAGAAATAAAGGTTCGTAAAAATACAATTTTTTGATGAACAGTACAATTGATAAATTTCATGCGCAAACCATAAAAAATACTTCATGTTATTTTGATTTATTCTAAATTAGAATTACATTTGCACCATGAATTCACCAATCACCCCTTTCAAAGTTGCGCCTCTGACTCCTTTTTACGGACAAACAGAAGAAATGTTCTGTGATAAGAAAAAGTGCTGTAAGAAATTTAAGAAAGGAAAACGCTGTAAAAAATGTCCTGGAAGGCTTAAAATGGCTTAATATTTTAATAAAAAGTTTTACGTTTCTGAAAAATTACCCACCAAAATTTTTTACTAAAAGCAGGATCGCAACTACAAGAAAGATAACTGCCAAAACAATCTTTAATGCTTTGGGCTGCCCAGCGGGATTTGTAGGCGACGGTCGCTGAGGCTTGAAAAGTTCTTCTACCTCATTTCTGAATTTTTCTTTATCCGTTTCGAAAACCTGATTCACGGTGATACCACGTACTACAGTTTTATTAAGCAACGTATTGGTTGCGTGCAGCAGAAGCTGAAATTTGCCCTCCTTGAATTCGGTAATCTTAATTTTTTTCTCACCATAACTTTTTTCGAGCCCGAATGGCAGCACTTTTACCACATCTGCATGCTGAGTCTGCCACGTGATAATTATTTCTTCGCCTTTCTGCACATTCACTTTGTTTACTGCAAAAGATTTAATCACCGGCGGGAGGTTGGGACGAAATATTCTTTGCTGATGGCTTAAATTATCATCGTAAATTCTTCTTTTTTCTTTATCACCCAGCGTTTCATAAGCTTCCTGAATCTCCATAAACCGGTGCGCAAAGAACTCGTCATTGGGATTTTTGTCTGGATGGTATTTCAGGG
The DNA here is from genome assembly GCF_032060305.1 of Kaistella sp. Lineage (NCBI taxonomy): Bacteria > Pseudomonadati > Bacteroidota > Flavobacteriia > Flavobacteriales > Weeksellaceae > Kaistella > Kaistella sp. The sequence goes on from NZ_DAMBHK010000113.1 coordinate 3,093, forward strand.
ATAATTTCCTGTAGGCTTTTTTAATGTCTTCTTCAGATGCATTTTCCTTAACGCTCAGAAAATAATAGTAATTCTTCATTATAAGATACCGGATTCGGTTTTGGGCTGTAAAAGTAAGGATTTTAAAAAAAACAGTTCTGCATGAAAAAACGGAAATTTTCTGTTTCCGTTTTGTTTTGCTGACTACTGTTCTGCTAATTTCCTGAGCACTTCGAAACCTTTGGTAAAACCATTGCTCATATTGTCCTCATATTTCTGTTCTGCATGTACAATCGCCTGAATCTCTGTCGTATTTTCATCAATTGCCCGCAGGAAATACTGTTCTTCTGCACCGCTCCATTCTTTTACTTCGCGGCTTTGGGTATCTTCTACGCCGTTATTAAAGATTCCCAAATGACTGAAAACCACTTCAAAAGGAGGATTTAAACTTTTGATGGTTGAGACCATTCCGTTCCCGGTGTCATCAAGAAAATAGGTTTTTCCGTTGATTTCCCAGTCAGTTTTAAACTGAGAACCTGGTGAAAAAAACTGCGTCCATTCGGCATACGTTTCCGGTGCCCAAAGCATATCCCAAACCTTCTGAATGGGCGCTTTTACTGTGGTTTCATAACTGAGTGTTTCCATGATTTAGAAGTTTAAGTTGATGATTCTGATAGTTTTTTTACTTTTTCGAAATTTGAAGGATATTTAGAATTAAAGAAATCCACAAATTCATCCAAAGCATTTATTTTTCCAGTAAGAAGTGT
>NZ_DAMBHK010000114.1:0-3661 GCF_032060305.1 Kaistella sp.
CCATCTCCGCCCATTTTTTCGATCTGGTCGATGGTTTCCTGAGCTGCGGTTTTAAGGTCTTTATTTTGATATTCCATTTTTGCGGCAATGGTTCTTGCAGCTGTAGAACGGATGAAAAATTCGCCCCAACCGGTTCCAGAAATCCCAACCTGAGCATTGGCGTAAGTTCCTGCTCCGATAATTGGGGAATCGCCGATCCTGCCAAACTTTTTATTGCTCATTCCACCAGTTGAAGTTCCTGCGGCGAGATTTCCGTTCTTATCCAGCGCAACTGCGCCCACGGTACCGAATTTCTGATCGATGAGATAAGAATCTTCAATGCTGTTCTGTGAAATTTTCGGCGTTTTTTCGGCTTCTTTCTTTTTGAGTTTTTGCAGTCCTTCCCAGCGGTCTTTGGTCCAGAAATATTTTGGATCTACGATTTCGAGTCCGTTTTCTTTTGCGAAAATTTCAGCGCCGCTTCCCGCAAGCATTACATGTCCGGATTTCTGCATCACGGCAATCGCAGCTTTTATGGGATTTTTTATGGTATGAACTCCGGCAATGGCCCCTGCAGAAAGATCTTTCCCGTACATGATGGATGCGTCGAGCTCATTCTTACCGTCGGAAGTGAAAACGGCACCTTTTCCTGCATTGAAGAGTGGAGAATCTTCCATTATCAATATTGCGGCTCCTACGGCGTCCACAGAAGAACTTCCTTTTTTAATTTCAGCGTAACCTGCGTTCAAAGCTTCCGTAAGTTTTGCGTGGTAGGCTTTCTCTTTTTCTGCAGTCATGTTTTCGCGGGTAATGGTTCCTGCGCCGCCATGAATCACCAGAACATATTTTTTCTGCGCAAAACTGAAGATAAAAGTAAATAATAACAGAAGAACGGTAAAGTTTTTCATGAGATAAAAATTTCATCAAAAATATGAAAATTTGATGGTGAGAACGTTTAGGGTTGGTAAAACTTTATCAACCGCGTAAGGGATAGCAATGAAAAGCCCGGAATGCAGCAAAGCGGAATGAGGACTTGTAATGAATAGCCCGACCCGGGCGGCTGGAAAAATTAGGTTTAATTTAGTAAGCGGAGGCGAGGGTTACGCCCAAATAAATTGAAAAAACAAAAACTTATTTCCTATTTTTACCGAATGATTTCTAAAGCGACTATTGATAAAATATTTTCCACAATTCGGGTGGAAGAAATCATTGGCGAATATGTGCAGTTGAAAAGAGCAGGCTCGAATTTTAAAGGTCTGAGTCCTTTTCATGAGGAAAAATCGCCAAGCTTTATCGTATCGCCAAGCAAACAGATCTGGAAAGATTTTTCGAGCGGAAAGGGTGGTACAGCCATTTCTTTTCTCATGGAAATTGAAAATTTTACTTATCCCGAAGCGCTGCGCCACGCTGCCAAGAAATACGGAATCGAAATCGAGGAAGACCGGCGGGAACTGAGCGAAGATGAAAAGCAGTCGCAAACAGACAAGGAAATTCTGTATAAAATTCATGAGATAGCCAATGATTTTTTTCAGCAGCAGCTTTTTGAAACTGAAGAAGGCAAGTCTGTAGGATATTCTTATTTTAAAGAGCGGGACCTGCGCGATGATATTATCAGGAAATTTCAGTTGGGTTATTCGCCGGAGCAAAAAGACAGCTTTACAAAATTTGCTTTAGACAAAGGATATTCGAAAGAAATTCTGGAGAAATCAGGACTTTCGATTTTTCCGGAAAATACGCCTACGGGAGTTGACCGATTTCGGGAACGCGTGATGTTTCCGATCCACAGTTTTTCGGGCAGGGTTTTAGGTTTTGGCGGAAGAATACTCCGGAATAATGTAAAAACCGCGAAATATCTGAATTCTCCAGAAACAGAAATCTACCATAAATCGAATGTTCTTTACGGTTTAAATCAAAGTAAGCAGGCTATTTCGAAAAATAATCTGTGCCTTCTTGTGGAAGGTTATATGGATGTAATCGCCCTTCATCAGGCAGGAATTGAAAATGTAGTTTCAAGTTCCGGTACAGCGCTTACGGTGGAACAGATAAAACTCATCAAGCGTCTTACCGAAAATGTCACTATTCTTTTTGACGGTGACTCGGCCGGCATTAAGGCGAGTTTCAGAAGTATCGACATGCTGCTCTCGGAGGCGATGAACATCCGTGTTTTGCTTTTTCCGGATGGCGATGACCCGGATTCGTTTTCGAGGAAACATCCACAGGAATTAGTGGAGAATTTCATTAAAAATGAGGCGAAAGATTTTATCGATTTTAAAGCAGAAATCTTACTGAAAGATGCCGGCAGCGATCCCATAAAAAAGGCAGAATCGATCCGCGATATCGTGAAATCGGTGGCTTTTGTTCAGAATTCGCTGAAGCAGGAAGTGTATTTAAAGGAAGTTTCAGCCAAATTCGGTATTTCAGAACAGTCACTTTTTAATGAACTCAACGTTCAGAAACAGGTTCAGAAACAGCAGATTTCTCCGCAGCAGAGACAGGAAAAATCGGCTTCTGTAAAGCTGGAAAAAGTACCTGAGGCTATTGAAACCCTTGATCCTCTTTTAGAACTGGAAGAAAAATTGGTGAGCCATGTTCTTAATTTTGGCGATTATATTTTAAATAAGGTAAATTCGGATAACGAACCTTATCAGATATCGGTTTTGGAAGAAATTTTAAACCATTTGGAGGAAGATGATTACGAAATACAGTCGGCCGTTAATAAAATTATCGTTGATGAATTAAAGAGCGGAATCGCAAACAATAAAATTATTAAGGGAGATTTTTTCTTAACATTAATGGACCAAAATATCGTAATGAAAGTTTCGGACGCTATTTTGGAGCCGTACCAGCTAAGCAACTGGGAAAAAAGCAATATTTTCCCACCGAAATTGGGAGATAAAATTGCGGCCCAGATTGAGGATGATATTCTGATTCATAAAGGTCATTTTATTGAGAAAATAATCTATCAGTACCGGAACCTTTTAAATGAACACCGAAACGATAACGAGGCAGAATATTATGAAACCATAAAAAAAATACAAACTTTAAAATCGCTTTTAGATCAAATTAACCAAACGCTGAACCGATTAGTGACAAAAGGGCATATTTTTTTTAGGGAACAGAAATTGTAATTTAAAAAAGCAGAAAATAAAAATAGTAATATGGACATAAAAAAAGATTTCAGAGATTTCTCTGTAAAGCATTTAGGGAACAGCGGATTGGCAACAGACCAATATATGAGCATGTACGGACCAACGAACCTTACGCCATACATTATGGAAGAAAGACGTTTGAACGTTGCTCAAATGGACGTTTTTTCGCGTTTGATGATGGATCGAATTATTTTTCTGGGAACAGGAATCGACGATCAGGTAGCCAATATCGTAACAGCGCAGCTTTTGTTTTTAGAAAGTTCTGATGCTTCCAAAGATATCCAGATTTACATCAACTCTCCGGGCGGAAGTGTTTATGCAGGATTGGGAATTTATGATACGATGCAGATCATTAAGCCTGATGTTTCTACCATCTGTACCGGTATGGCGGCTTCTATGGGCGCAGTATTATTGGTAGCTGGTGAGAAAGGAAAACGTTCGGCCCTGAAACACTCAAGAGTGATGATTCACCAACCTTCAGGCGGTGCACAGGGTGTTGCTTCCGATATGGAAATTAATCTGAGAGAAATGCT
>NZ_DAMBHK010000115.1:0-3657 GCF_032060305.1 Kaistella sp.
TTATATTTAAGTCTGTGGATGTTGTTATTGTTCCTTTTGATGAGTTTTTTGGGATTTTCACTTGCGAAAACAAAAGTCCTCCGATAAGAACTGAGGCAAGAATAATTACTTTTTTCATATAGAAATTAAGCATTAAATCCTTCGATAATTTTCGCGAAATCATCAATTTTTAAAGCTGCGCCACCAATCAAACCACCGTCGATATCGGGTTGAGAAAAGATTTCTTTTGCGTTATCAGGTTTCACAGAACCACCGTATAAAATTGAAATTTCGTCGGCAACTTCCTGACCGTATTTTGCAGCAATTAAACTTCTGATATGCGCGTGGATTTCCTGAGCTTGTTCAGGAGATGCAGTTTCGCCGGTTCCGATGGCCCAAACGGGTTCGTAAGCGATGACTACTTTCTTAATTTCTTCCGCAGAAAGGGTAAACAACGCCACTTCGGTCTGGTTTTTTACCACTTCTAAATGTTGTCCGGATTTTCTTTGTTCTAAAGTTTCCCCGTTGCAATAAATTGGAGTTAAACCTTTATCCAAAGCCAGTTTTACTTTTCTGTTGCAGTGGGAATCGGTTTCACCGTGGTATTGTCTGCGTTCGGAGTGACCGATAATTGCACCGGTTGCATCGATGGATTCCAGCATATCAGCAGAAATTTCTCCGGTATAAGCTCCGCTTTCATGTTCACTCATGTCCTGTGCGAAAACGCCGATTTCATCCTGCTCATAAAGATCTTTAGCCATCATAAGATAAAGTGAAGGTGGCGCGATCCAGACTTCGCAGTTGGTGGCGTTATTTTTTTTGTACTCGAGTAACTGAAACATGAGTTGTTGTGCCTCAATTACATTTTTGTTCATTTTCCAATTTCCTGCAACGATATTTTTTCTCATAGTTTTTCTTTTAATTTTAACAAAAATCCGAAATATTCGGTGATAAAAAAAATAAAGCGGAATGATTACAATCAGTCCGCTTTGGATAATTTAAGTTATTTAGTTATTCCCTCCAGTTTAAGAAGAAACGCATAGTCCCAGGCCACATCTTTCAGGTAATCGAACCTTCCTGAAGCTCCGCCATGACCATACGCCATTTCGGTTTTCAGTAAAACTGCATTTTTATCAGTTTTCAGATCTCTCAGTTTGGCTGCCCATTTTGCAGGCTCAAAATACTGTACCTGAGAATCGTGTAATCCTGTAGTAATCAAAATATTAGGATAATTCTTCTTCTGAATATTTTCATAAGGAGAGTAAGATTTCATGTAAAAATATGCATCCTTATTGTTTGGATTTCCCCATTCGTCGTATTCATTTGTAGTTAATGGAATGCTTTCGTCGAGCATGGTATTCACTACATCCACGAAAGGAACCTGTGCAATAACACCGTTCCAGAGCTCGGGTTTCATGTTTACCACTGCACCCATCAGCAAACCACCTGCGGAACCTCCCTGTGCGTAAAGATGTTCCGGTGAAGTGTATTTTTCTTTCACTAAAAATTCTCCTGCATCAATAAAATCCGTGAAAGTATTGATTTTTTTCATCATTTTTCCGTCTTCATACCATTGTCGGCCCATTTCCTGTCCGCCGCGGATGTGTGCAATCGCAAAAGCAAAACCTCGGTCGAGCAAACTCAGTCTTGCAGAGCTGAAGGTAGCTTCCATCGAGTTTCCGTAGGAACCGTAACCGTAAAGCAATAGCGGATTTTTTCCGTTTTTCTCAAAGCCCTTTTTGTAAACAATTGAAACCGGAATTTTCGTGCCGTCTTTGGCAGTGGCAAAAACCCGTTCTGTGGTGTACAGGTTTTTATCATATCCGCCCAAAACTTCCTGCTGTTTCAGCAATGTTCTTTTACCAGTTACGAGATTCTGTTCATATTGCGAACTTGGTGTAATCATCGAAGTATATGCAAAACGGAAATTATCGGTATTGTATTCCGGATTGTTCATGCTTCGGATCATGTAAGCGGGTTCATCGAACTTCAGAAATTCTTTTTTCTGTGTTTTTCTGTCCTGAATTACAAGCTGCGAAAGCCCGTTCTGTCTTTCAGAGAATACAAGGAAATTTTTAAACTCATCAACTCCCAACATCAGCACATCTTTGCGGTGCGGAATTAAATCTTTCCAGTTTTCAACACCCGTTATATTGACGGGCGTTTCCATTACTTTGAAATTTAAAGCATCTTTGTTGGTGGTAATCAGGAATTTATCTTCCAAAGGAGTAATGTCATACAGAACATCTTTCATCCGCGGCTGGAAAACTTTGAAACCTCCGTTCGGATTATCGGCCGGCAAATAGCGAACCTCTGAACTGGTAGTCGCTGAAGAATAAATCATGATGTATTTTTCGTTCTTCGATTTACCGACTCCAATATAGTTGGTGTTGTCTTTTTCTTCGTAAACCACCGCATCTTTTGATGGATCGGTTCCTAAAGTGTGTCTTTTAATTTTTTCAGATAAAAGCGTGACATCATTTTTGGCCGTATAAAAAATTGTTTTGTTGTCGGCAGCCCAAACTGCGTTGCCTTCGGTGTTTTTAATTCCTAAATCAGTGATTTTCCCCGTGTTTAAATCCTTTAAAAATAAGCTGTATTGCCGGCGTGAAACATCATCAACCCCGAAAACCATTTTAGAATTATCCGGCGAGATGCTGAAACCAGCAGCTGCGTAATAGGCTTTGCCTTCCGCCATTTTGTCTACATCGAGAAGCATTTCCTCAGGAGCAGATAAACTGCCTTTTTTACGGCAGTATTTAAAGTACTGCTTTCCTGTCTCGGTGCGTGAATAGTAATAGTAACCGTCTTTGAAGACAGGAACACTTTCATCTTTCTCCTTGATCCGCGCTTTCATTTCCTGATACAGATTTTCGCGAAGTTGCTTCGTATCTGCCATCATCGTTTCGAGATACGCGTTTTCGGCAGTAAGATAGTTTACGACTTTGGTAGAATCTTTTCCTTTTTTGAAATAGTCGATCATCCAATAATAGGGATCGCTTACTTTTTCGCCGTGAATTTCGCGCACGTGGTTTTGCTTTTCGGCAATAGGAGGCTTGGCATCGGGCCAGATTTGGGCGTTCATCATACATGTAACTGTTAATAATGAGGCGGCAATTGTTTTTTTCATGGTTATCGGAGTTTTTTTGAGGCTGTAATTAAGCGGGAAACCACATATTCTTCAGCAACCTGTAAAAATGGTGTTCGCGCTCGCTAACTTCCTCATCAGCTTTAATTAAAGACTTAGCGAAATTGAGGAAATCTTTTCTTTCCGATTCTACTGAATCATCAAAAAAGCATCGGGCGTGAAACTCGAAATGATCTTTCCACTGCTCCGGCTGCAGAACTGCAATCGCGTCAAGTTCGTTATCGAGATTCATTTTAAATGGAAATTCTTCTGCAAGATATTCCTGGATTTTAAGACCTTCTTCGGGCGCAAATTCACCGTCAACTGACGATAAAATCATTAATAGATGGTAACCTGCGATTGATTTATTTGATTTCTGCATTGTTAAAATATTATATTTAAATTGAATTTTTATTGTTTAAGATAATCTTTGGCCGGGATTTTATCCACGATTTTACCGTTCTGTAAGATAAGTACAAACGGATTGCTTCGGGCAATTGTTTTTATCGCAGTACCGTCCATCACTGCATTTTTTATGGTTTTAAAAGTCG
>NZ_DAMBHK010000116.1:0-3652 GCF_032060305.1 Kaistella sp.
TCAACCTTAGGCATATCGCGGTTGTTATCGGCCATATACTGTCCTTCAGTTTTCTGAAGAAGCGCTTTGTTTCCGCTTTCGGAAAGGAATTTAATTAAAGGTCTGGATTTCGGTAAACCTCTGTAGGCCTGCAGCAATTTGAAACCGCCATCTTTTGTATTTCCGTTGGCAATAAGTTTTTTCGCTTCGTTAAAAATAGCTGAAACCGTTTTTTTCTGAATTTCCACAATTCTGTCCACAGAAGGCTTCAACACATCAAATTCCTGACGGTCGCCCTGGGGAACCGGTCCTGAAATGATAAGTGGAGTTCTGGCATCATCTACCAAAACGGAGTCTACCTCATCCACAATCGCAAAGTTCAGTTCACCCTGTACGAGTTCGGTTGGTGAAGTAACCATGTTATCTCTCAAATAATCGAAACCGAATTCGTTGTTGGTGCCGTAAGTGATACTGGATTGGTAAGCTTTTCGTCTTGCATCGGAATTAGGCTGGTGAAGGTCGATACAGTCGATGGTTAATCCATGGAACTGGTAGAGTGGACCCATCCACGCGGAGTCACGTTTCGCAAGATAATCGTTCACAGTAACTACGTGAACACCTCTTCCCGGAAGTGCGTTAAGGTAAATCGGTAAAGTTCCCACGAGGGTTTTACCTTCACCGGTTGCCATTTCGGCAATTTTACCGCTGTGTAGTACCACACCACCGATAAACTGTACATCGTAATGTACCATATCCCAAACAACCGGAGTTCCTGCTGCATCCCAACGGTTTTTCCAGATGGCAATGTCGCCCTGAACTTCAACGAAATCTTTTGTTGCAGCAAGCTCTCTGTCGAGTTCTGTTGCAGTTACACGGATTTCGCCGTTTTGGGCAAGTCTTCTGGAAGTTTCTTTTACGAGGGCAAATGCTTCAGGAAGGATTTCGTTGAGCACTTTCTCTTCTATTTGGTAGGATTCTTTTTTCAGTTGTTCCACTTTCGAAAAAAGTTCTTCCTTTTCATCAACATTCGAAGAATTTTTGATCTGTTCCTTAATCTGTTCAATCTGGGAAGTGATTCCGGCTGTAGCAGTTTTTATTTTTTCTTTGAATTCTGCCGTCTTGTCGCGTAAACCGTCATCAGTAAGTTCCTGAATTTTTGGCTCAACAGCTTTTATTTTGGCCACCACTTTTTTTACTTCTTTCAGGTCGGTCGTGTTTTTATCGCCCAGAAAACCTTTAAGAACTTTGTCTATAAAACCCATAGTATTTGCGTTCGGCTGCCTACGCGTGCATTCAGCCATTTTAAGATTTTAATTTTTTAGAATTTTTCTAAAATATAAAAAACCGGCTGCAGATAGCCGGCTGCGTTATTAATATTCGTCTTCGTTCCACAGGAAGTCGTCGTCTGTAGGATAATCGCTCCAAACTTCTTCAATGGATTCATAAACTTCACCTTCGTCCTCGATCGCCTGAAGATTTTCAACAACTTCCATTGGTGCGCCGGTTCTGATGGCGTAATCAATAAGTTCGGCCTTTGTCATCGGCCAAGGTGCGTCGCTTAGATAAGAAGCCAGTTCTAATGTCCAATACATATAATTAATTTTTTGCAAAAGTATAAAATTAGGCGACATAAAAAAGAGATTTTGTCGCTGAGTTTCAATAAACTTTGATTTTTATTTCAAAATTTTTCATGAACCATTTCTCAAAAACCATTCCACAAACTTTTTTATGCCATTTTGGAATCTTGTGGTTGGATGATAGCCTATTAATGTCTTGGCTTTTGTAATATCTGCATTGGTTTTATGCACATCGCCAGGTTGCATGGGCAGTATTTTTTTTCGCGGTTTTATTTCCAGATTTTCTTCAATTCCGGCAAGCATTTCTTCGAGGGTAATCACTTCATTTTCACCAAGATTAATGATTTCATACACTTTTTCATTCTTATCCAGATACTGAATTGATTTCTGGATCCCATCAATAATGTCATCTATATAGGTATAGTCTCTGGAGGTGGAACCGTCGCCGTAGAAGGGGATTTCTTTGTTTTCACTCATCAATTTCGTGAATTTGTGAATGGCTAAATCGGGTCTTTGCCGCGGGCCGTAAACCGTGAAAAAACGCAGGTGAATCATATTGATGCCGTAGAGGTGATGGTATACATGCCCCAGAATTTCGGTACATTTTTTTGTTGCGGCATAAGGGGAAATTGGCTGGTCAACATTGTCGCTTTCTGAAAAAGGAATTTTTGAGTTGTTGCCGTAAATGCTTGAACTTGAAGCGCAAATAATTTTTTTAATATTAAATTCATTGCATAGTTCCCAAAGGTTCATTGTGCCTTTCACGTTTACTTCTTCGTATTCCAAAGGTTTTTCAATGGAAGGTCGCACGCCGGCCAGTGCTGCCAAATGAATGACGGCATCAATTTTATGTTTGCTGAAAATTTTTTCGAGTCCGGCCTTGTCTCTAATGTCTTGGTTATAAATGTGATAGTTTTTGGTGGAAGTTTCGAAAATAAGCTTCTGGATATCGTGCTCTTTATTGTGGAAGGAAAACTCAAAAGGTTTACCGACAGATTCCAGAGTATTCCGGATTTTTATCCTATAATCATAAAAATCATCAAAATTGTCAATATTAATGACAGAATGTCTGTTTTTTAATAATTGCTCTACCAGGTGCGAACCGATAAAACCGCTTCCTCCGGTAACTAGATATTTCATCTTTGGTTTTATTTAGTACAAATTTAATTAAATTCAAATCATTATTTTTACTGAAATATTATAATATGCAGTTCTCCGGACAAATCCTGAAAATGACAACGCAAAACGCGAAACCCATTCAATATTTCCTTAATCTGTCGAATGATCTCATCAATATGAATCAGCTGATCGGTAAAAACCTTAAGTTGAAACATATCGGTTACGAATGCGTGAACTGCGGCAGTGAAGAAAAGATTTACAGGATGGGATTCTGCAAAAAATGTTTTTTCGAAAGTCCTTATGCCAGCGAAACCATCATCCGCCCCGAACTCTCCACCGCTCACTTGGGTATTGGCGAACGGGATTTAGCGGTTGAAGAGGCGATACAGCTGCAGTCGCATATTGTTTATTTGGCTTATACCGGTGATGTGAAAGTGGGTGTTACACGCGAAAGCCAGATCCCAACACGCTGGATTGATCAGGGAGCGACTTTTGCACTTCCCATTGCCAAAACCGAAAACCGTTATGAAGCCGGAATGATTGAAGTCGCCCTGAAAGAACATCTGGCCGACAAAACCAACTGGCGCAAAATGCTGGAAGACGATTTCGAGGATGATCTGGATCTTGCCGACTTCCGCGAAAAGATAAAAGATTATTTTCCGGATAATTTCAAAAATTTCTATTCGATGGAACATGAAATGCTCCGTTTGGATTACCCATATGAAGCACCTGAAAAAATTAACTCTTTCACTTTAGATAAAAAACCTGAATTTGAAGGCGTTTTACGCGGAATTAAAGGGCAGTATCTATCTTTTGAAGGTGGTGATTTTATAAATGTAAGAGGGCATGAGGGGTATGTGATTAGTCTGGAACTTTAGCATTTCTTTTTTTCTTCATTTCCTATATCATTTCAGGACTTGATTGGCACAGAATTTAATCTTCAAAAAAATGAGGAAAAACTACTTTAGAATTTTACT
>NZ_DAMBHK010000117.1:0-3599 GCF_032060305.1 Kaistella sp.
TAAATCCGCTCCAGTTCCTCCGCAGAAATTTGGGTTTTAAACATTCCGTAGTTCACGGTCACTTTCTGGTTTTTGTCGATTTTTTCGATGGTTCCTACACTCGTGCTGCCCGAAATCCGTACGCGCTGGCCTACTTTAAGCCAAACTGCGCGTTCTTTCGCTTTTTTGTCTTCGAGTTTTTCGTTGGTTTCGGCAATTTTTTCCTGTACGTTTTCCTTTTTGAGTTGTTGGGTGATTTTGCGTTTTACAACCTGAAGTTTCTTCGTCTCATCTTTATCGGAAACTAATTTTCTGAATTTTTCCTGTTCCAGAATCTTCACAAAATCTTTTACTACATCTTTTCTCGATTTCCCTTTCACATAAGAATCAATAAATCCTTCGATCTTGTTGCCGAACTGCAGTTTGCGGTGTTCTTCCTCATACAGTTTCTGGAAATTGAAAAGTTTCTGCTGAAGCTGTTCATTGAGTTTTTCCAGATTTTCCTTTTTATTCTGGGTCGATTCCTTCTGTTCCGTGAGATTGGTTTTGAGTTTCTCGACCTCAAATTTTTCCTGCTGAAGTTTTACAATGGTTTTGTCGAGATTTACAATATCGTGTTCCACCTTTTTCTTTGCGGAATTAATAATGAAAGCCGGGATTTTATTTTTCTGGGCCACTTCGAAAGTGAAAGAACTGCCGGCCTGGCCAACTTCCAGTTTATATAAAGGTTCCAAAGAATGCTCGTCGAAAAGCATGGCAGCATTCTGCGCATTGGGAAGCTGCTCGATCACCAGTTTAATGTTGGTGTAGTGCGTGGTAATGATGGCGAAGCTTTTCTTTTTATAGAAAAATTCAAGAAAACTTTCTGCCAGCGCGCCACCCAGTTCAGGATCCGAACCGGTTCCGAATTCATCAATCAGCAAAAGCGTGTTTTCATCGGCTTCACGAATAATTCCGGACATTTTTTTCAGTCGTGACGAATACGTGGAAAGATGATTCTCGATGGATTGGTTGTCGCCAATGTCGGTCATAATTCTGTCAAAGAAAAACATTTCGGATTTCGGATGTACGGGCACCAGAATACCGCTCTGGATCATTAACTGCAGCAATCCGACCGTTTTTAGCGTGATTGATTTTCCGCCTGCATTTGGCCCGGAAATACACAAGATGCGGTTGTGTTCGGTTAAGGTAAAGGTCTGCGGAAAAATCTGTTTTTTTTCTTCACGGTTCCGCAGCAGCAAAAGTGGATGATAGGCATTTACGAGTCTGAGTGTTTTGTGCCGGTTGATTTTGGGTAAAATTCCGCCAATGTTTTCGGCGAATTTAGCTTTCGCTCTCGTTAAATCCAGATCGAAAATGTAAGTCTGGTAGTCTGAAAGCTGGGGCTGGAATTCTGCAATTTCAGCGGTAAGTTTTCTTAAAATCTTATCGACTTCTTTTTTCTCCTCTTCAATGTCTTCGCGGAGTTTAAACTGATGTTTCACCACTGATTCGGGCTGAATGTAGGTAATCGATCCGGTTTTTGAAACGCCTAAAACCCTTCCCGGAACTCTTTTTTTATAGCCCGATCTTACGGCTAAAACCCTTTGGTCATCAATGATGCTTTCTCGGATGTCGTCAAGAAAATCTGTGGAGGAAAGCGCCGTTAAAGTACGGTTGAAGTTTTCCTGAATGGCTTTTCGGGCGTGGGAAATTGCTGTTCTCAAGGTTTTAAGAACAGGTGATGCTTCACTTTTTACTTCAGCAAAACGGTTAAAAACCTTGTCTATTTTGTCGATGATTTCTTTTCTGTATTCCAAACCGCTGATATCGTTGTTCAGATTTTGAAAGAGATCGCCGTACACCGGAAAAAACTTCTGAAGCCTGCCGATTTGCTCGGTCAAACTTTTTATTCTGATAAATGCCGCGTTTTCTAACCTGAAATTTTCAATAACCATCAGCTTCAGTTCTTCCTCGATATCTTCATATTCGCTGAAAGGAATCGCATTGTCGCTCTCGAAACTCGAAAGGAATTCCGCCACTTTTCTTAATGACAGTTCGGCCTCATCAATGGAAAAAGGCCTGAGTTGGGTGATTTTATATGCGGTTTTTGCGGAGTACGCAAAAGGGGCAATTTCCGCGAGTAATTCGGGAAATTCCAGTTCTTCTAATTGATCTTTAGTAATATGCACGTAGCAAATTTAATGAGATTTTCGGGAACTTGGGAATGCAATATTTATTTATATTTGATGTCTTTAATAGTAAAAATCTGTTAGCCATTAGAACATGACTTGGAACGAAATTCTTGCCCCAATTAAAAATACCGAATACTTCGAACATCTTTGGCAGAAGGTGAAAGAAGAATACGCTGCAGGTAAATGTTTTCCGCCGAAAAACCAAATCTTCCGTGCGCTGGAACTTACGCCTTTCGATGAGGTGAAAGTTGTAATTATCGGTCAGGATCCGTATCATAATGATTTTCAGGCAAATGGTTTGTGCTTTTCGGTTTCTGAAACTGTTGCTGCACCGCCTTCACTTAAAAATATTTTCACTGAACTTAAGGATGATTTAGGAATTGAGAGAACAAAAAAGGAACTCGACGACTGGGCACAACAAGGTGTATTGTTATTGAATGCCACGCTTTCGGTGAGGGCGCATTCGCCCAATTCTCACAAAGATCTGGGTTGGGAGAAATTCACCAATTTTATTATAAAAGCGATCTCTGACCGAAAAGAAAATGTAGTGTTTGTGCTTTGGGGTGCTTTTGCACAAAAAAAAGAGGAATTTATTGATTCCTCTAAACATTTTATCATTAAATCTGCGCATCCATCGCCATTTTCGGTGTACCGCGGCTTCTATGGAAGCAAACCTTTTTCTAAAATAAACGATTATCTTAAATCGAAAAATTCAGAAATTATTTCGTGGTAGTTCCGCTACCTGTACTTCCTTTGGAGAACTGAAGTCCGATACGGTAAGACCCCTGAAGTGCCTTAAAGCCTTTAGCTGAAGTAGTTTCAGGAGTTACTTCCACTAAAGATATGGTGTAGCCGTTAAATTCCTGAGATTTGGTGTACCCTTTTTTTGCATCGCTCATTGTGCTCAGTTTCAGGGTTACAGGTCGTGTGTAAAGACCCATAAATTCTACATCTGCGGTCGCAACTCCGGCCCAGATGCAGTTGACGTCTTTCGGACAGCGGCTGTCTTCAGTCATTTTTTTGAAGGTAACATTCATTTCATATTCTTTGAAGAATTTATTTTCACCTTCTTTCAGATAAACAATTCCGGCTGTATTTTTCACGGTTGAATTTTGCTGTTCTTTTTTAGCTGTTTCCACAGCTTCTTTATCCGGTGGTAAGCCTACCGACATTTCGGGTTCGCCGTTCGACTTGGATTTTGTTGTGCCTGATGTTTGGTTTGTCGTCACATCTGAAACTTTTGGTTCTGCTGAATTCGCTGAAGTTTCTGTCTTTACAGTTTCCTGTTTAGCAGGAGTTTCTGAAATTTTCGGGTTTTGGCAGGTCGCTAAAGTTAAAATGCCAAAGGAAGTGAGGATAAGTCTGTGTATCATGATGTTAAATTTAAAGGATGTCGAATAACACGACCAAAAACATTGCCAGACCCACCATAAAGTTGAAACCTGT
>NZ_DAMBHK010000118.1:0-3593 GCF_032060305.1 Kaistella sp.
ACGATATCACAAGACTGCCTTCTTCCTGCTAATCCTTTTTTTAATTTATAATTAAAAATCGCACCGATTTTCATTCCGGAGATCAGCAAGGAAACGAATATGTTGTAGAAAAATTTCATTAATACAATTTTGTTATTGGGAAGCTGTTTCACTTCTGGAAATGAACCATGAATAAATCAAACTTCCGACAAGAGTGCCTAAAAGGACAAACAATAAAATGTACATGAGTAAAATATTCAAACCGCCTGCTTCATTCATAGCTGTAAGAATGCCTCCATAATTTATTGTTGCAACCATAGAAATTATCGTCAGAGAAAGAATTTGCACAATCAATCTGCTTACGATGGGATTTGTTTTCACATTTTTGGGAAGATTAAGAAGTTGTGAATCTGGATTTCTAGAAAGATAATAGAATAACATAAATATCATCGTCGCAAGAATTGGCAACATCCAGATTGAATTCTTTGAACCGAACCCATCTGCTTTTCCATCACCTCCAAAATGAACAGGAATAATTTCTGGTAAATTTTTATAATTCAAAATCGTGAATATCCAAATGAAAATCAAGATGAAAAAGGAAATCAACTTTAGAAAAAAGGAAATATTTTTCATGGCCAATAATTATAAAATTCGTTTAACAAAACGCAATTTATGGGTGTGTTTTGCTAAATCTTTATTAAAAATTCCTGTGGAATCCAGCAGATCGATTCTTACTTTTCCGTAAGCGTGAATAATTTTTTGATCTTCCAACATGATTCCCACATGAGAAATTTTGCCTTCCTGATTTTCAAAAAAAGCCAAATCTCCGGGTTCACTTTCTTCCACAAAATCTAAAACACTTCCCACTTCCGCCTGCTGGTAAGCATCTCTACGCAACTGAATCCCGTGAACTTTAAAAACCAATTGCGTAAAGCCGCTGCAATCAATCCCAAAAAAACTTCGCCCGCTCCACAAATATGGAACATTTAGAAAGCGTTTTGCAGTTTCAGAAAGCGAATTCCCGGTTGCTTCCGACAGATTTTGTTGTTCATCAGAAAGTATTTCACTTCCTATAGAAAGCAAGATTTTACCTTCGTTAAAATTAAAAAATTTAAAATCTTCAGTAAGAATTTGCGAATTTTTATTAGCAAAATCTTGCTCGGAAATTTTGGAAATTTGGTTTGCATCAACCCAACCTTCGTAGCCATCAAAAACCATTTTAATTTTTGAAAAACTTCCGTTCTCCTCGATAATCTCCACCTTTTCGCCATAGAGAAGTTGGGAAACCATCTCCGACTGATGTGAGTTTTCTGCCCGAAGTGGCGCTACAGAAACTTTGCAAATTCCTTTTTCCATAAATTATATATCGCTGATTTAAACGATTTCGCTGATCATCAATCCTGAAATTTATCAATAACTCTTTTAAAAATCAGCCCTATCATTTAGAACCGCGAGAAAATGTTAAATTTTTCTAATTAAATTAACCCCGTCCCGCAAAGGTAAAATAAGATTTTCGAAATCTGTATCCTGCGCTACCGAATCATTCAGTTCCTTAATTTTTTTGGTAGATTCCTGTTTTGGATTTTCTTCCAGCACTTTCCCGTACCACAGCACATTATCAAACATAATTACGGAACCGGATTTTACTTTGGGTTTGATAAGCCTAAAATATTCCGCATAATTTTCTTTATCTGCATCAATGAATACAAGATCAAAAACCTCCTCGGTTTCCTTCAAAAAATCTTTTGCATCTTGAATTCTAAAGTCGATTTGCGCTGAATATTCACTTTCATTAAAATATTTTTGAGGCAAATACGCCAAATCCTCATTCACATCCAAAGTGGTGATTTTTCCTTCTTTCGCTAAACCTTCTGCCAGACAAAGCGTGGCATATCCGGTAAAAGTGCCGATTTCCAATATTTTTTCAGGCTTCAGCATTTTTGATAGAATCGATAATAATCTTCCCTGCTGATACCCGGAAATCATATGGGGCTGGGTAGTTTTCTGAAAAGTTTCTTTCCGAAGCCTTTTTAGAATTTCGGGTTCTGTGGAAGCGTGATTTTCCAGATATCGGTCCATTTCCGGACAGTTTTCTTCAAAAAAACTCATGGTAATTTTTTTTCAAATTTAATGAAATAAAAAATCCCGAAAAATTTCGGGATTGTATTATTTGAATGTTATCATTAGTTCTTAACCGGAGCAATATCCATAAGTTTCATGAATTCATCCAATTTAGGCATAATGATGATTTCAGTTCTACGGTTTTCAGCTCTTCCGGAAACCGACGCATTGGTGGTTTTTGGATTGTATTCACTTCTTCCGCCCGCTGTAATTCTTGCAGGATTCACACCGAATTTGGTCTGAAGAATTTTAGCCATTGAAGTTGCACGTAATGCGGATAAATCCCAGTTGTCTTTTGGTAAATTGGCTGAATTTAACGGAACATTATCGGTATTTCCTTCAATTAAAACCGAATAAGTATCGTAATCATTAATCACCTGGGCTACTTTACCCAAAACTTCCTGAGCAGCAGGCAACACGTTATAATCGCCTGTTTTGTAAAGCATTTGATCAGATAATGAAATCATTACCACGCCTTTTAAAACTTTCACCTGAACATCTTTATCTGCGATATTATCAAGAGATCGTTTCAGTTTGTTTGAAAGTGCGAGATTTAAACTGTCGTTTTTCGCGTTGGTAGAAATCAGCTGCTTGATGTATTTATTGGAAGCATTAATTTCGCCGATAAGTTCGGTAATGTTTTTAGAACCTTGACCGGTGTTAGCCAAACACGCATCAAGAGAAGTTTTCAAAGCATCATTCTGGCTTCTCAGTAGATTATTTTCACTCGTAAGTCCAGCATTGGTGGTCTTTAAATCCTGAATTTCGCGTTGTCTCTCCCCGATATTGGTAATACACTGGTTATAGTTTAAATTTAGAGCATCAAACTGCTTCTTGCTTACACAAGAAGTTAATGTTAGCGCCATGATTGCAATGACCAAAAGTGTTCCTGTTCTCATAAAAATCTGTTTATTTAAGCCAAAAATAGCCAATTCATTTTAAACAGAAGAATTATCTTTGCTAAATATTCCTTAAAAATTGCTTACCCAAAAGAATTTTGAAGCTGCGCTGCGAAATCTTCACCGAAACAACACGTGGAGCACCTATCTTCTTGCGGTAAGCGGAGGAGCCGATTCGATGGTGCTTCTTCATTTATTCAAAAAATTGGGATTGCATTTTGAAGTCGCGCATGTGAACTATAAACTTCGCGGTAAAGATTCGGAAGACGACAGAGAAACGGTAGAAGATTTCTGCCTTGAAAATAATATTGCTTTTCATCTTTATGAAGTCTCCGAAAAAGATAATCAGCCTGAAAATTCTATCCAGAACTGGGCGAGAAATCTTCGTTACACATTTTTCAGGAAGATACAGGAAGAGCGAAAACTGCAGCATTTGGTCACTGCGCATCATCTCAATGATCAACTTGAGACTTTCCTCATCAATCTTTCGAAAGCCTCGGGAATTAAAGGTTTGAGTGGAATTCCGGCAAAAGAAAACCAGATTCTGCGTCCGCTTCTTCAATTTTCGAAAGATGAAATTTATGCATTCGCTGC
>NZ_DAMBHK010000119.1:0-3570 GCF_032060305.1 Kaistella sp.
ATAAGCACTTTTCAATCCATTCCAAATTTTATTAACATTAATTTAATACTAAAAATACAACTCGCTGAATAACTGAGGGAAAAATTTTGAAGAAGGTTTCCTGCATGGAACATACGTAATTAATACCGTTGACCTATCCAATATATTAAAGTATGATTAAAACAAAAATTCCCGCCAATCGCGGGAATTCTATCTTAATCGATGTTCTAAAAATTTATACTCTTCACTTTTTTGAATAAAAAATATCCTAAAATCACTCCAATGGTGTCTGCCACTAAATCCAAAGCCTCCATAGATCTGCCCCAACCCATCTCATCCTGAAGGATCTCTGTAAGTATGGAATAACTTAACATAATCTGGAAGAAATACAAAAACCTGACTTTTGGAAATGCTGCCACGAAACAAAATCCCAACATCCCAAAGATGGCTAAATGCAACACCTTATCAATTCCATCGAACATAAAGGAGTATTCCATATTTTCGACGCCCGGACGGAGAAGCATAAAAGTAAGAAATGCCCAATAAATGGGCAAAATCTTACTGAATATTTTCGAAATTCTATCCAAGAGATTCTTGGTATTGTTCGGCCGTAATAAGTTCCGACAAATCTGCACCTTCCCCAATTTCCACTTTAATAATCCACCCTTTACCATAAGGATCGGTATTAAGGAGTTCCGGCTGGTCTTCCAGATCGGAATTGAATTCGGTTACTTTGCCGCTCACAGGCAAGAAAAGATCAGAAACCGTCTTCACCGCTTCTACACTCCCGAAAACATCTCCCGCAGAAAGTTCATCATCTACAGAATCTACATCTACAAAAACAATATCACCCAATTCTCCCTGAGCGAAATCTGTAATTCCAATTGTTGCGATGTCTCCATCAATTCTAACCCATTCGTGGTCCTTTGTGTACTTTAATTCTGAAGGTGTGTTCATTTTTTTAAATTTTATTTTTCAAAATTACTCAAAAATATCATAATCTCAAATGTTTCAAAGAATTTATTAGACCGTTGCTGTGGTTTCAGCACGGGTCTGTCAGGTAAATGTGTTTGCCCGTAAAGCATTTTTACTTCTTTTCCTATCTTTGTTCCTTTAAAGCACAGCAGCGAACCGCCGGTTTGGTATACGTTCCTGTTTCAAACAACTAAATTTTAGTCATGATTTTATCCGAAAAATTAGAAACTGCTCAGAAATCTTTCAAAAAATGGCGACAAGTACCCTTTTCTGAAAAACAGCAATACTTATTTAAACTCGCAGACCTTCTAGAGAAAAATGCAGAAAAATTCGGCAAGAATATTACCCTGGAGATGAACAAACCTCTTTCCCAGTCCATCGCCGAAATTGAAAAATGCGCGCTGATGGCCAGGTATTACGGAAATGCGGAAAATATCCTGAAACCGGAAAAAATAAAGACCGAATATAGAGTTTCAGAAATACATTATGCACCTCTGGGCGTTATATTAGGTGTAATGCCCTGGAATTTCCCGTTCTGGCAGGTTCTGAGATTTGCGGTACCAGCAATTCTTGCAGGAAATACCGTGGTGCTGAAGCACGCATCGATCTGTTTCGGAAGCGGCAAAATGATTGAAAAACTGTTTACCGATGCAGGTTTCCCCGAAGGAGTGTTCCAGAATCTGGAAATCGGGCATGCTGAAGTGAAGTCTGTTTTAGAAAACCCTATTATTAAAGGCGTAAGTTTAACCGGTAGTGAAAAAGCAGGCGCTGAGATCGCTTCCACCGCCGGAAAAAACATCAAAAAATCGCTGCTCGAACTGGGCGGAAGCGATGCTTTCATCGTTTTGGACGATTCAGATTTAATGGAAGCAGCAAAGAGCGGCGCGAAAGCAAGACTTCAGAACTGCGGACAGGCCTGCAATGCTGCGAAGCGCTTTATTATTCAAAAAAGTGCAGAAGAAGAATTTTTGCCGCTGTTCATTAATGAATACCAAAAATTTGTACCTGACGATCCATTGAAAAAAGAAACCAACCTCAGCGGAATGGCAAGGCCCGATCTGGCAGATGAGCTGGAAAAGCAATACGAAAAAGCCCTCAAAAACGGCGCTGAAATTATTCTGCCACTCAAAAGAGTTTCCGACAAGGTATTCGAACCGGGTCTCATCAAGGTAGAAAAAGGTAATCCAATTCTTGAAGAAGAACTTTTTGGTCCATTGGGAATGGTGATGATTGCCCAAAATGACCAGGAAGCGCTGGAGCTGGCGAATGATATTCCTTTTGGGCTTGCCAATTCGGTATGGACAAAGGATGAAAAGAGACAGTTGTTCTTCATTGAAAATCTGGAATCGGGAACTGTAACCATTAATAAGGAAACAAGCTCTGATCCCCGACTGCCCTTTGGCGGTGCAAAATCTTCGGGCTATGGTACCGAACTTTCGATGATTGCTTTAAAGGAATTTGTAACAGCGAAAACCGTTGTAGGAAATTAAAATTTATAGAAGAAAAACAAACGCCGGAAATTTACGGCGTTTTTTATTAAGATTCACTTTCAGCTACATCGCGTTTCAGCTGAGCTCTGTACAGTGTAGAATAATATCCGTTTTTATCGAGCAGTTCGAGGTGCTTGCCTTCTTCTACAATTCTTCCCTTTTCCATGACGATAATTTTATCTGCTTTTTCAATGGTGGAAAGCCGGTGCGCGATAATAATGGAAGTCCGGTTTTTCGTGATTTTTTCTGTCGCACGCTGAATGAGTTTTTCGCTTTGGTGATCGATGGAAGAAGTGGCTTCATCTAAAATCAGAATTTTAGGATCCGAAAGGTAGGCGCGCAGGAACGAGAGCAGCTGCCGCTGTCCCAAAGAAATTGAAGAACCTCTTTCGCGCACCACGTAATCGTAACCACCGGGCAGGCTTTCGATAAACTCATCCACTTCAATATCTTTTGCCACGGCTTTTATTTTCTCTAAAGTAATGCTTTCGTCGCCGAAGGTCAGGTTTTCGAAAATCGTTCCGTGAAAAAGGAAAACATCCTGAAGTACCACCCCGATATGGCTTCTTAAATTATAAAGTTCGTAATCTTTCAGCGCTACATCATCAAGCAGAATTTTACCTGAATTAATGTCGTAAAGTCTCGTGATCAGGCTTATAATCGTAGATTTTCCGGCACCTGTTGCTCCCACAATTGCAACAGTTTCGCCCGGATTCACTTTAAAACTGATGCCTTTTAAAACTTCCTGATTTTCATCGTAGGAAAAATACACGTCTTTAAATTCAATTTTCCCGTCGAAATGATCTTTCATCACCGTTCCCTCATTCGGAAGTGCAAAATCTTCATCCATAACACCCAAAACCCGTTCGGCACCTACAATTCCTCTTTGAATATTATTGAACCGGTCAGCAATCTGTCTCAACGGACGAATCAGCATGGAGATGTACTGAATAAAAGCAATCACCACACCCGCAGAAATTGTGATATATCCGCCGTAGAAAAGAATGAATCCTATAAATAAGGAAGAAATAAGTTCTACCACCGGAAAAAACAGCGAGAAAATAAATACTGTTCTCAGCAACGCTGCCTTTAACGTAATATTGATCTGATCGAATTTTTTGAATTC
>NZ_DAMBHK010000120.1:0-3502 GCF_032060305.1 Kaistella sp.
AATTGGGTTATTGCAAAAAATGTTTTCGGGATAAATTTGCGGAGTCAAAACCAATAAAATAATTCAAAATGATGAAAAGAGTTATTCTCTTAATCATAATGATGATTTCAACACTTGGTATTTATTCTTTCAACAAGTTTAATGCCAATGATGCCAAAACAAGTTTTGCATCGTTCTACCACGATAAGTTTAATGGTAGGAAAACCGCAAGCGGAGAAATTTTCAGTAACAGAAAGCTTACCGCTGCACACAGAACGCTTCCGTTCGGAACTATAGTACAGGTAACGAACCTGAGAACCGGAAAAAGTGTAGAAGTGAGAATTAACGACCGAGGTCCGTTTCACTCTTCCAGAGCATTGGATTTATCCAAAGCCGCGTTCGATTCAATTGGCAACACCGCCCGCGGTACCATGCCTGTTGAATATGAAATTGTCGATTAAACTTTACGTTTTTTTTAAAGCAAAGCCGATTCATAGGAGTCGGCTTTTTTTATTTTCATCTTTTATTGTCTTAATGAAGTTCTACCATCACCGGACAGTGGTCGCTGTGTACGGCTTCCTTAAGAATTACTGCGCGCGACAGTTTCTCCTTTAACGTATACGACACGAAATTATAATCCAAGCGCCAGCCTTTGTTCCTTGCGCGGGAATTCTGGCGGTAACTCCACCAAGAATAATGATCGGGCTGGTCATTGAAGAACCGGAAACTGTCGATCAGTTCACATTCATCGATGAACCTTGTCATCCATTCTCTTTCCATCGGCAGGAAGCCGGAAGTGTTTTTAAGGCCTTCAGGATTATGGATGTCGATCGCATGATGACAGATATTAAAATCCCCTGAAATAATGAGGTTAGGAATCGTTTTGCTGAGGTTTTTTATATAGTCGAGGAAATCGTAACAGAACTGCATCTTAAATCCCAGTCTCTCGATGTTTGAAGCGGACGGAACATACACCGAAATTACCGAAAACTCATCGAAATCTGCGCGGATGATCCGGCCTTCGGAATCATAATGTTCAATACCGCAGCCGTATTCGATGTGGTTAGGTTTAATTTTAGAGGCAATTCCGACACCCGAATATCCTTTGCGCTGTGCAGAGTGCCAGAAACTGTGATACCCGATTTTTTCAAGGCTTTCGATGTCGATCTGGTCGTTGCCCGCTTTGCTTTCCTGAATACAGATGATGTCGGGATCCGAAATTTTCAGCCAGCCCACAAAATCTTTGGTGAAGGCAGCACGGATTCCGTTGACATTATAGGAGATAATTCTCATTCAATTTAATTTTCTTCAAATTTACAAAAGGAAATGACCTGTTTCTGAAGATTTACTGCCTGCCCATAAAAAAGGCGGAAAAAATCTCTGATTCTTTCCGCCCCATTGAGCCCAAATTTAAATAAACTATGAAAAAAAACTATTTGGGCTCTAATATGCTGATCGGGATAATTACCTCTTCCAAGGAAATTCCGCCGTGCTGGTATGTTTCCTTATAGTAATTCACGAAATGATTGTAGTTTTTCGGATACGCTAAAAAAGTGTTGTTTTTCGCGAAAATATATTTGGAACTCAGGTTTCCTTTCGGTAAAAATAATTTTTCAGGATTAGAGATTGCCCATACATCGCTGTTTTCATACGTTAAGCTTCTGCCGGTTTTGTAACGGATATTGGTTGAGGTTTCTCGGTCGCCCACCACTTTGCTGGGTTTTTTAACATATACCGTTCCGTGATCGGTGGTAATCACCAGCTTGAATCCGTTTTCAGCAGCCTGCTTGATGATTTTCATGAGTGATGAATTCTCGAACCAGTTGTACGTAAGCGAGCGGAAAGTTTTATCGTCCCGGATGAGTTGATTTACAATCACGTTATCGGTTTTCGCATGCGACAGGATGTCGATGAAATTATAGACAATCACGAGCAGATCGTTGTTTTTGTGCTGATTGAAATCGTCCAGAATCTTTCTCTCAAAATCTGCGTTAAGGATTTTCAGGTATTTCATCGATTTGCCGGAAAGTCCGAGCCGTTTCATCTGATCTTCCAGAAAATCGCGCTCATGTTCGTTTTTGTTTCCGTCCTCATTGTCATTAAACCATTTATCGGGAAAACGTTTTTCGATTTCCGAAGGCAGCAACCCGGCAAAAAAAGAATTTCTTGCATATTGTGTTGCGGTGGGTAAAATACTGAAGTAGTAATCTTCGGAGGTTTTGTTGTAAAACTTGGTGAAAAGCGGTTCGATTACCTTCCACTGGTCGTAACGCAAATTATCGATCATCAGGAGAAGCACTTTTTCTTTTTCGAGTTCAGGCTTTACTTTGTCTTTAAACAAAGTGTGGCTCATCATGGGTTTTTCGTTGGTATGGAGCCAGTCTTCGTAATTGTTTTCAATGAATTTAGAGAACTGAATGTTGGCTTCTTCTTTCTGCGACTGCAGCAAATCCGCAAATTCATTATCGAATACTTTATCGAATTTTATTTCCCAGTTCAGGATTTTCTTATAATATTCTGCCCAATCCTGGTACGTTCTCATGTAAGAAAGTTCCATGGAAAGGTTGCGGAACTGCTGCTGATACTCGAGGATTGTTTTTTCCTCAACCAGCGTTTCTTCCTGAAGGTTTTTCTTTAAAGAAAGCAGCACCTGATTCGGATTTACGGGTTTCAGGATATAATCAGCGATTTGTGAACCGATGGCCTGTTCCATGATTCGTTCTTCCTCGTTTTTGGTTACCATTACGATCTTTATTGCGGAATCGATGTTTTTAATCATCGGGATCGCTTCCAGGCCGCTGATGCCGGGCATATTTTCGTCGAGCAATGCCAGCTGAAAATTTTCTTTTTCGATCATTTCCAGTGCTTCGTTTACGTTGTTTACCGGGGTGACCGTATATCCTTTGTTCTCTAAAAATACAATATGAGGTTTCAATAAATCCACTTCATCATCAATCCATATTAATTTTGCCATTTATTTCAATTGTTCTGATTAATTGCCTGAGCTTTTCAGGCCTACTGTAAGGCGTCAAAAGTACAACCAAAGATTGCCAAATTTCTTTTAAAAACACGTTAAAGTTGCGTTAAATAATTGAATGACTGCGGTACGATATTTTTAAAAAAAGCGGTATCATATTATAAAAACTTAAATTTGCAGTGCGAAACTGATTCCTATCTAAAAGACAGCCATTAAACAATGACGAATAAATTCAAAATCATCAACGATCCGGTTCACGGCTTTATAAAAATACCTCACGAAATTTTATTTGATGTCATTGAGCATCCTTATTTTCAGCGTCTGCGGCGGATTTCCCAAACCGGCCTGCTGAATTTAATTTTTCCCGGCGCAACCCATACCCGTTTTCATCACGCCTTGGGCGCCATGCATCTGATGTTTACCGCTCTGGAAACATTGAGACTGAAAGGCACTGAAATTTCCAAAGAGGAAGAAAAATCTGCCATGCTCGCGATTCTGCTTCACGACATTGGTCATGGTCCTTTTTCGCACGCTTTGGAAAATATG
>NZ_DAMBHK010000121.1:0-3449 GCF_032060305.1 Kaistella sp.
GACAAGGCAAAAGGAAAACGCGACGCTTTCATCTACGGATTTTTTATTCTGTTGATTTTCGTATTGCTGAGTCTTCCTTTTCATATTATTGACGGGATTGCGGGGAATATTTTCAACCAGATTTCTACAAGTGTTTGGCTGAATGTTACGTTCTTCCTGATCTTTATTTTCTTTGCCGGAAGTTTCTTCGGATACTACGACATCACGCTGCCAAGCTCTATTGCAAATAAATCTTCGAAAGCGGAAGATGCCGGCGGCTTGATCGGAATTTTCTTCATGGCACTGACGCTGGTTATTGTATCTTTTTCATGTACCGGACCAATTTTGGGAAGCCTACTCGGAAGCGCGGTGACAGGATCCGCCAACGTACCGATGCTGCTCACTTTTGCTTTGGCTGGATTTGGACTGAGCTGGGCGATTGTTTTCGGACTTTTAGCACTCTTCCCACAGGCGTTGCAGAGTTTACCGAAATCCGGCGGTTGGATGAACACTGTGAAAGTGGTTTTAGGATTTATCGAACTTGGGCTGGCACTGAAATTCTTATCTAAAGCTGATTTGGTCTCCAAAACATTTTTCCTGAAAAGAGAACTTTTCATTGCGCTCTGGATTTTAATTGCGATCGGACTCGTTCTTTATCTGTTCGGGAAAATCCGCTTCCCGCATGATGACAAAAAACCTAAAATATCTTTAACAAGAAAAATCATAGGATTCTTCGGAATTGGATTCATCATTTATCTGATTCAGGGACTATTCCCGGCAGAACGGCCTACGCTGCAACATTTAAGTGGAATTCTGCCTCCAATAAACGTAAGTTATCTTCATAAAGAAGAAGATGGTATTTTAGGAATGCATCCTTCCCACGATTATTTTGAAGCCATAGAAATGGCCAAAAAGGAAAACAAACCGCTTCTGATAGACTTCACCGGTTACGGTTGCGAAAACTGCCGAAAAATGGAGGAATTTGTGTGGAGCGAACCCGATATTTTGCCGATTCTTCAGAACGATGTTGTGCTGGCTTCGCTTTACGTTGATGATAAAGAACTCTTGCCTGAAAACGAACAGACTTCCATCGATATGGGTAACGGACAGAAGAAAAAAATTAAAACCATCGGTGACAAATGGAGTCTTTTCCAACAGATCAATTTTAATAACAATTCTCAGCCGCATTATGTATTGGTTTCTCCGGAAGGAAAAGTCATCAATACACCGGTTTCGGGCTATATGCCGAAAGAAGATTTTAAAAATTTCCTGACTTGCGGAATTGAATTCTTCAAAAAGAATAAATAAAACCAAATAAATCAAAAAATGTCCGCTTTTTGAGCGGACATTTTGTATATCTAAAAGTCTAAATTAAGGATTTGTTACGGGAACACTGCTGAATCCTATCGAAGTTTTCAGCGAAATATCTGAAGTTGGAGACTGTTTTAAAACATATACAACCCTTGCCTGTACCGCACCCGATTTCATCATATTATCTAAAGTCTGCGAAGTATTTACATCCAGTGACAGCGAACTTCCGACATTATCTCCGATGGCATCTCTGGAGGCAACCAGAACTTCATTACTTCCGTTATTCGAAAGATAAACTTTTACCGATTTGAAGATTCCCATACTCGTATTGTTCGGAACCGACATTGTCGCATTGGAAACCCTTATATCTCTCACATTAGCGCCCGCGCCAGTAAGCTGATTGATGCTCTGCGCCGGCGAAACATTAGACAAAGTGGTATTTGCCGGTGAACCGGAAGTTACCAAAACCGTCGCATTGTATGGAAATGTGTTCTGTAAGATAGATGAAACGGTAGAACAGCTCGCTAATGTAGCTGTAGCAACAACCGTTGATAAAAATAAATTTTTCATAATAGTAAATTTTGATTTAAATCTTTCATTCAGAAACTATACCAACTTCATTAATTAACAGAAGATTAACTATGACAACTTTTTAAAATTTACTTTATGCTTACAGAAAATTTTCCCTTAGTTTCACCTGATGCCATATTACTTTTCCCGATAATCAGCCAAAGTTCTCCATCATTTTTTGCTGTGTAAGAAATCTGTCTTCCAAACGGTCCGTCGAAAGTCCCATCCGGTAGTTTGATCTGATTGAAACGGATATTCATTTCTGCATTTTCAGGCGTTACTTCTCCGGAAATAGTTTTTTGTCTGAAATTTTTAATTTTCACGATAAACTGCTGATCATCTTCCGTAAATTCTTCGCCAATACTGAAAGGAATCTGGTGTGCATCTACAGTTCTAATAATTTTATTGCCCTCAACTTCCCTCATCATTCCCTGCCGTCCCATTGGAACCTCCTTTATAACTTCCGTCGCTGAATCTCTTTCCACAGGTCGTTGTTGAAGAGTGTCTACACTTGATGTAGATTCTTTTACAGAATCAGATTTATTGCACGACCAAAGTAATATAGGCGCGAGCAGGAGTAGTTTTTTCATGGGTTCTGAGGTTTTAGTGTTTGATAATAAATAATTTTGGAAAGAAAAGTTTTGTTCTGTTCTTTAGCAATTTCTGTTGGTTTTTTCGTTTTTTCAAATTCATTTGGATAGACTTTAAGGAGAATTTCATCATTGTAATTCAGGCTTTTGTGAAAATCAAAATTACCTTTTTCATTTCTGATGTTGTAAATGGTGGCCAAATTACCCCAGTTGATAAAGGACGCGGCCAAAACCGTTCCATAAAAATACCATGACATATGATTAAAAAGAAATGCGTTGGTTTTCTGATTTTTTATTTTGATGAAAGTAAGAATAAGCCCGATAAATGCAAGCGCCAGAAAGGCATAAACGCCAAGTCTTTTATACGTAATTCCTAGACTGATGATGTATTCAGAATTTTTAGCAAAAGCGGAAATGACCAGTACAGCATTGAGAAATATCCAGATTTTAGCTAAGAGCTTTAAAATTCCAGCTTTATTATCGAAATTAAATTTACCTTTAAAATAGAACATAATCACCAAAACAGCCATTACAATCGATAAAATAACAGCATTGACGCGGTCGTGAGTTTCATCTGAAAGTTGGCTGGCCGATTTGGGAATTTCAACAAACTGTTCATAATTAAAAGTGAAAATGAAAACCAACAGCAAAATATTGAGTGCGGCAAATGAGATGACCCCACTCATTCTTTCCGAATCTATATCCAGTAAAGAGTTTGAGTCTTGAACGTGTTTATCCTCATTCAGAAAATCATTTTTGAGTCGATGGTTTAACTTGAAGATGAATTTTTCAATTTTAAAATTCCAGAAATTAAACGCAATAAAAAATCCAAGTGTTCCGAGAACAATAAACTGCCAGAGATCGAAATTGAACTCCCAGCCGGTAAAAAAACCTGAAAAATGTTCGCTTCCTAAAGCGTAAACTCCAAAAAATACAACTACGAAAAAAGCAGGAATCAGAAACATAGCGATCAGTTTCTTCACCGTTTCAGAAGTATTT
>NZ_DAMBHK010000122.1:0-3342 GCF_032060305.1 Kaistella sp.
ATGAAATCCTGGAGGGGAAATTAAACGACCAGTTTCCTTTGGTTATTTGGCAAACGGGCTCAGGAACCCAGAGCAATATGAATATGAATGAAGTGATTTCCAATAAAGCACACGTAAATAACGGCGGAACTTTAGGCGAAAAGTCTGAAATCCACCCGAATGATGACGTCAACAAATCACAAAGCTCGAACGATACCTATCCTACAGCAATGCATATTGCTGCTTATAAAAAAGTGGTGGAACACACGTTGCCGGCTGTAGAAAAACTTAGAAATACACTCCAGGAAAAAGCCGAAGCTTTCAAAAACATTGTGAAGATCGGGCGAACACATCTCATGGACGCCACACCGTTAACCCTCGGGCAGGAATTTTCTGGATATGTTGCCCAAATCGATTATGCGATGAAAGCCATTGCCAATACTTTAGATCATCTGCAAGAAATCGCTCTGGGCGGAACAGCGGTGGGGACGGGCCTTAATACCCCAAAAGGTTACGACGTTTTGGTGGCAAAATATATTTCAGAATTTACCGGACTGCCATTCGTTACGGCACCCAATAAGTTTGAAGCGCTTGCCGCTCATGATGCGATTGTTGAAAGTCACGGTGCTTTGAAGCAGCTGGCAGTTTCTCTCTACAAAATCGCACAGGATATCCGTTTTCTGGCTTCGGGGCCGCGTTCCGGTATCGGGGAAATTTTAATTCCTGAAAACGAACCTGGATCATCCATCATGCCCGGAAAAGTAAATCCTACACAAAACGAAGCAATGACGATGGTTTGCGCACAGGTTTTGGGGAACGACACCACCATTTCATTTGCAGGAACGCAGGGGAATTATGAACTGAATGTTTTTAAACCCGTGATGGCTTATAATTTTCTGCAGTCGGCTCAGCTTTTAGGCGATGCCTGTATTTCTTTTAATGATCACTGCGCAATAGGTATTGAAGCTAACGAGCCTAGAATTAAAGAGCTCGTAGATAAATCGTTAATGTTGGTAACCGCTCTGAACACTCATATAGGTTACGAAAATGCCGCGAAAATTGCAAAAACTGCCCATAAAAACGGAACCACTTTAAAGGAAGAAGCAGTTAATCTGGGGCTTTTAACCGCCGAACAATTTGATGAATGGGTAAAACCGGAAGATATGGTCGGAGGTTTAGCATAATTCAACTTATCGTAAA
Source organism: Kaistella sp. (assembly GCF_032060305.1). Classification (NCBI taxonomy): domain Bacteria; kingdom Pseudomonadati; phylum Bacteroidota; class Flavobacteriia; order Flavobacteriales; family Weeksellaceae; genus Kaistella; species Kaistella sp. Next base: position 1,180 of record NZ_DAMBHK010000122.1, read on the forward strand.
TTAAAAATCCCCGGAAATTTTCCGGGGATTTTGTTTATTAATCTACAGAGACGGAACTGGCGAAAAAATCTTCGAGTTCGCGCAAGGTTTCGGGATTTGTTCTGATGTCTTTCACGAGTTCCCCTTTGTTTAAGACAACAATTCGGTCGCTCACTTCGGTAGTATGAGCAAGGTCGTGACTGGAAATAAGAAAAGTAACTGACTCATTCTGAGACCATGTTCTGATGAGTTTTTTAAGCTTTATCTGTGTAGAGGGATCCAGATTTGCAAATGGTTCATCGAGAATAATGATTGCCGGAGTGCCGATAAGCGCTCCAACAATTCCTACTTTTTTTTGGTTGCCTTTCGATAGGTCTCGTACATATTTTTTAGCATTCAGAATTTCATCGTTGAAGAAATCGTCAAACTGTTTCAGGAACTCATTAACCGTCGTCTTATCCTGCCCGCGTAGCTCGCCGATAAAATAAAAATACTCTTCGGGCGTCAGATAACCAATTAGAAATGATTCATCAATAAAGGCGGAAACTTTATTTTTCCAGTTTTCGTTTTCATTTACTTTATCACCGCCAATTTCAACAAAGCCGGATGATGGCTCTATTAAATCCAGCAAAAGCGAAAAAAGAGTAGTTTTACCGGCGCCGTTATTCCCCACCAATCCAAAACTTTCGCCTTTAGGGATTTGGAGAGATTCAATATGAAGAACTTTTTTGCTGCCGTAAATTTTAGAAATATTTTGAATGTTTATCATGTTTATAGCTTAAATTATGCTGTTTTTTTAAATGCTTCTATTGTTGAATATTTTTCGGATCTGTAAATTTTCACGATATAATCGAAAATTTTATCACGCAGTAAAAATCCGATAAGACCTAAAGCTCCCAGACTTGCAACCGCAATTTCGATTCCCGAGAAAAATTTCACGAGTGCAAAAACGCCCATTGGCAGTACCATTTGCGGAATCATTATCAGCATTACTTTCATGTTAAAGTTATTTCCTCCGCCGCCAAATGATTTGGAGCTGGAATTGAGGTCAATAGGTTTTTTGTTAAATGCTCCAGCCAAAAGAGTGAGGTAAGAGTTCACCCCAAGATTATAAAGTCCGGCGGCAAAAATAGTAAGATAAAATTCCCAGCTGATGAGCAGGTAACCCAGCGCCAAAACCATAGAAACAGCGGTAGCGAGCACCACGAGCGCCCATTTCGCTTTCAGATAGTCTTTATAGGGAACTTTCTGCGTCATCATCAGCGGATAATAGGAGCTGTCCCAGGAGGGTACTCTTTGGCCAAACATGAGCATAAAACCACCGGTCACAAAGATTCCGAGAAAGACCCGCATAAAATCTGTAGCATAAGCTTTGCCTGAAAAATATAGAAGTCCGTAGAATAAAAACATAATTCCCGCAAACAACGCAGACTTTGCAGCTTTGCTTCTTTTCAGAAGTCGGATATCATTATTGATGAAAGTGCCAAGTGTTCCGAAACGGTTAAGGAAATCGATATTTTCGGTTTTACCTACTGCCTGTTCAAGTTCCAGTCCTTTGTCGAGATAAAAGTTGCTGTAAATATTGCGGTAAGCCCAGTATCCGGCAGCAGCGGCTAGCAATACAGGAATCAAAAAGGCACCAGGAACTCCATAAAAAGCCTTAAAAATTTTTTCGGAAAAAGAAGAAAGATGAACGTAGCCGTAATATTCCAGAAAACCGAAAATAATCATTATCGCCGCTACAGTATAAAGAACCAGATTCTGTTTGTTCAATACAATATTTACGAAATTACTGAAATAGAACACTGCCATTATCCCTGTGAGGAACATTAAAACCCCCGGGATAGAATAACTTCCGTGGAAAATAAGCAAACCGCAAAACGGCAACAGAAAAAGCAGATAACCCCAATTAAAAAAATTAAAAATAATTTTCAGGATGGTATAGTTCACCAGTTTTTTCTTGGTGATATTTTGCGTGAGAAATGGTTTGATGTTTTGCGTTGGCATTTGCTGAATAAAATACCTTAGAACCAAATCCAGTGCTGCATAGTAAAGGAAATACCGAGAAAAAAGTGCTATAGGATCAGTCTTTAACTCTTCGACTGAAATAAAATAAAGACCCACCGCCATCATAACAAAAGTAAAACTCATTCCGGCATACGCGAAAGCCATCAGGATTTTCAT
>NZ_DAMBHK010000123.1:0-3285 GCF_032060305.1 Kaistella sp.
GATAAGAAAAAAGCACTCGCGCTGGTGCTTGACAAACTAGATAAAACCTACGGAAAAGGTACCGTAATGACTTTGGGAGACGACTCTGTGGATACTTCCATTGAAGTGATTCCTTCCGGATCTCTCGGGCTTGACCTCGCTTTAGGAGTTGGCGGATACCCTAAAGGAAGAGTGATTGAAATCTACGGTCCGGAATCTTCGGGAAAAACAACTTTAACCCTGCACGCTATTGCAGAAGCTCAGAAGATGGGCGGAATTGCAGCATTTATTGATGCGGAGCACGCATTCGACAGGCATTATGCTTCCAAATTAGGAATTAATCTTGATGACTTAATCATTTCGCAGCCGGATAATGGTGAGCAGGCTTTGGAAATTGCCGATAACCTGATCCGTTCGGGTGCGATTGATATCGTGGTGATCGACTCTGTTGCGGCTTTAACTCCAAAAGCGGAGATTGAAGGCGAAATGGGAGATTCCAAAATGGGGCTTCATGCAAGACTGATGTCTCAGGCACTCAGAAAACTTACTGCTACAATTTCGAAAACTAAATGTACCGTAATTTTCATTAACCAGTTGAGAGAAAAAATCGGGGTGATGTTCGGAAATCCGGAAACTACAACCGGTGGTAATGCACTGAAATTTTACGCTTCCGTAAGAATTGATATAAGAAAGGCAAGTGCACCAATCAAAACCGGTGATGAAGCTGTTGGTAGCCGGGTGAAGGTGAAAATCGTGAAGAATAAAGTAGCTCCTCCGTTTAAAATGGCTGAATTCGACATTATGTACGGTGAAGGCGTATCGAAAGTAGGCGAAATTCTGGATATGGCGGTAGAAACCGGAGTGGTGAAGAAAAGCGGATCATGGTTCAGCTACGAAGAAACCAAACTAGGACAAGGCCGCGATGCAGTGCGTGATATGTTGAAAGACAATCCGGAACTTGCAGAAGAACTGGAAGCAAAAATTAAAGATAATTTACGCGAAAAATAATCCGAAAGGAAAATTATTATTACAAAAGACAGCGATATGCTGTCTTTTTTTGTTGCAATCTGAAAGAAAATGACATTTTGACACTTTCCCCGCGATGGTACTTTTTTTGAAAAATCTGTTCAAATTAAATTTCAAAATTATGACTAAAGGAAATATCAATGTATCAGTGGAAAATATTTTCCCGCTCATTAAAAAATTTCTCTACAGCGACCACGAAATCTTCCTTCGCGAACTGATTTCTAATGCAACAGACGCCACTTTGAAATTAAAACATCTTACCAATGTGGGCGAAGCAAATGTGGCTTACGGAAATCCACAGATTGAGGTTAAAGTCGATAAAGAAAACAAAAAGCTTCACATCATCGATCAGGGACTTGGGATGACAGGCGAGGAGGTGGAGAAATACATCAACCAGGTAGCTTTTTCCGGCGCTGAAGAATTCCTCGAAAAATATAAAGACAGTGCCAAAGATGCAGGTATTATCGGCCATTTCGGGCTTGGATTTTATTCCGCATTCATGGTTGCAGAGAAAGTGGAGATTTTAACAAAATCTTACAAAGAAGGCGAATCTGCAGTGCGCTGGATCTGCGACGGCAGCCCGGAGTTTACTTTGGAAGAAACTACAGATAAAACCGACAGAGGAACAGAAATCATTCTTCATATCGCTGAAGATTCTACAGAGTTTCTGGAAGAATCGAGAATCCGTGAACTGTTGTTAAAGTACAACAAGTTCATGCCTGTACCGATTAAATTCGGAACCAGAACCGAGACTTTACCTTTGCCGGAAGATGCTGCAGAAGATGCAAAACCGGAAACCAAAGAAGTTGATAACATCATCAACAATCCAACTCCCGCGTGGACGAAAGCTCCGGCTGATTTAAAAGATGAGGATTACCTGAATTTCTACAGAGAACTGTACCCAATGCAGTTTGAAGATCCTTTGTTCCACATTCATTTGAATGTTGATTATCCGTTCAATTTAACGGGTGTGCTCTTCTTTCCGAAACTGGGTAACAACCTGAACATCGAAAAAGATAAAATTCAGTTGTACCAGAATCAGGTTTTTGTTACCGATGAGGTGAAGGGAATTGTTCCGGACTTCCTGATGTTGCTGCGAGGCGTAATCGATTCTCCGGATATTCCGCTGAACGTGTCGCGTTCATATCTTCAGGCCGACGGTGCGGTGAAGAAAATTTCTTCTTACATCACCAAAAAAGTGGCCGATAAAATGGCGGCGCTGATGAATGAAAACCGTGAAGATTACGAGAAAAAGTGGAATGACATTAAAATCGTAATTGAATACGGAATGATCTCTGAAGAGAAATTCTATGATAAATCCGACAAATTTGCGCTTTATCCGAACGTTGATGGAAAATACTTCCTTTGGAATGAACTTGAAGAGAAAATTAAAGCGAACCAGACTGACAAAGACGGTAATCTTGTGATTCTTTATGCAAGCAATGAACATGATCAGCACAGTTATATTCAGGCAGCGCAGGATAAAGGCTACGAAGTTTTATTGCTCGATTCGCCCATCGTGCCGCATTTGATTCAGAAATTTGAAGCTTCGAAAGAGAAAATTCAGTTTGCAAGGGTAGATGCAGATCACATTAACAATCTTATTAAAAAAGATGAGCCTGCGATCTCCAAATTGAATGATACCGAAAAGGAAACCTTGAAGAAAAGCGTGGAAGAAGGTATTGCTGATACCAAATTCACCGTGCAGCTCGAGGATCTGGAAAGTACCGATGCGCCGTTCATCATCACCCAGCCGGAGTTTATCCGAAGAATGAAAGACATGCAGGCAACAGGCGGTGGCGGAATGTTCGGGATGGGCAACTTCCCGGAAATGTATAATCTGGTAGTGAATACCAACAGCGACCTCGCCGGCAAAATTCTTTCCACAGAAAGTGCCGAAGAAAAGACTTCACACATTAAGCAAGCCTTAGATTTGGCGAAACTGTCGCAGAATCTTCTGAAAGGTAAGGAGCTTACCGAATTCATCCAACGAAGCTATCAGCAGCTTGGGAAATAATTCGTGAAGAGTTTAAATACTTAATAATAGCAATCCCGTTTCATTTATTTGAAGCGGGATTTTTATGAGTCATCGGTACAGAAAATGGCTGCGCAAGTGTTAGAAATGATTCCGCAAGCGTCAGAAATGGTTGCGCAAGCGTCAGAAATGGTTGCGCAAGTGTTAGAAATGGTTCCGCAAATATCAGAAACGATTCCGCAAACGCCTTTAGGGACCAAATTTGTGCAAGACCAGCTTTTTGTTAAAGTTCGTGCAATGGACTC
>NZ_DAMBHK010000124.1:0-3213 GCF_032060305.1 Kaistella sp.
CGCTTAAGGTAGCGCCTGTATTTTTGTATCCTAAATCTAATGTAATTAAACCGGTTTGGTCTCTAAGCTTTGAAATATCGATACCTCGGTCTCCGATTGTGCTTTCTACGATAGGATATTCAAAAGAATTCCCGTCATAGTTCAATACTACTTTATTATCTGGCATTATGTAATTTTTTACTAATTTATGAATACTGATAGAAAATGGCAAATGAAATTCACCGTTTTCAATCAATTTTTTCTATTATCGTTTTATTTTGAATGCATCTAATCCCGGGAACACTGCCGTTTCTCCCAAAGCCTCTTCAATTCTTAAAAGTTGGTTATATTTCGCCATTCTGTCGGAGCGTGAAGCGGAACCTGTTTTTATCTGCCCGCAGTTCATTGCAACGGCTAAATCAGCGATGGTAGAATCTTCGGTTTCGCCGGAACGGTGAGACATTACCGATGTATAACGGTTGTGTTGTGCCATCTGCACGGCAGCCATTGTTTCAGAAAGGGAGCCAATCTGATTAACTTTTACAAGTATTGAATTTGCAATACCTTCGTTCACCCCTCTTGAAAGTCTTTCAACATTGGTTACAAATAAATCGTCGCCTACCAGCTGAACGCGGTCTCCGATTTTTTCGGTAAGCATTTTCCACCCTGCCCAGTCGTCTTCGTGCATACCGTCTTCAATTGAAATGATCGGATATTTAGCAGCCAATTCTGCCAAATAAGAAACCTGCTCGCTGCTGCTGAATACCGCTGAATCAGGAGTTTGGAATTTTCTGTAATCGTAGTTTCCGTCTTTATAGAATTCTGAAGCTGCGCAATCTAACGCGATCATCACATCGTCACCTGGTTTGTAACCTGCCTTTTCAATGGCTTGAAGCAAAGTATCCAAAGCATCTTCAGTTCCTGTAAAGGTTGGTGCAAAACCTCCTTCGTCACCTACTGCAGTGGAAAGTCCACGTGAATGAAGGATTGATTTAAGGTTGTGGAAGATTTCAGTTCCTTTTCTCAAAGCGTGAGAGAAAGAATCTGCTTTTACCGGCATCACCATAAATTCCTGGAATGCAATAGGCGCATCAGAGTGTGAACCACCATTGATGACGTTCATCATCGGAACAGGCAGCGTATTGGCATTAACACCACCCACATATTTGTAAAGTGGAAGACGAAGTTCGGTTGCGGCTGCTTTTGCGGCAGCTAATGAAACTCCAAGAATGGCGTTAGCTCCTAAATTGCCTTTGTTTTTAGTCCCATCCAGCTCAATCATAATCTGGTCGATGAAGTTCTGGTCATAAACCGGAAGTCCTACCAATTCGGGAGCAATAACCTCTCTTACATTTTCTACAGCTTTCAGGACACCTTTTCCCATGTAATCTGTACCGCCATCGCGTAATTCTACGGCTTCGTGCTCACCTGTTGATGCTCCTGAAGGAACCGCAGCACGGCCCATTGCACCACTTTCTGTAAAAACATCTACTTCTATTGTAGGATTTCCGCGGGAATCCAAAATCTGTCTTGCTTCAATGTAGGAAATGTAACTCATAGTTATGATTTTTAAACTTTAATTTGAATTACAAATTTAACGAAAATTGAACTATTTTAAGAGTTTCAGGACATGATTTTAATGAGTTTGGCGTTAAACTTTCGTTAATAATTACCAATTTTTTATTTTGTAAAAAGTAATCGTAAATTTGATGTACAAAAAAACAAATTATTATGAAAAACAGCGTTTTTATTGAGTCCGCAGTTATACTTTTTACCATTGTGGGCTGCAAGAAATCAACAGAAGGCAATAAAAGTATTATTGTGGAAGATTCTGCCGTTGAAATCAGAACTGAAGAGCCGGTAAAAACTGACAGTGCAGCGGTACTCACTGAGAACGGAAATAGTATAAAAGCCGGCGAATATACTGAACGTTATGTCGCTGAAGACGGCTCTTCGGCTTTGGTAACGTTTAAGAATACCGATAAGGAAAATACGATCAGCATTAGGAGTAATAACAAAACGATTTCGGCTCCGAAGAAGGCAGATGCAGGACCGGGAGTTTATGGTAATTATGATTTCGAAATCATTTCAAAAAACGACAGCGTCATCATCACTCAGGGAAATAATATCATCGGACTGAAAAAGGCAAGAGGGCAATAGAAAATCTAAGAAAGAAAGACATATTTCCATAAAAACAAAAAGCCGTTCAATAAAATTGAACGGCTTTTTAGTAATATCAACTGATTAATCAGTTTTGTTATCGGAAGATTCTGCGGCTTCGCCAGTAGTTTCTTCAGATTTCGCTTCTTCTTTAGCAGGAGCTTCTTTAACTTCAGCAGCAACTGCTTCAGTTTTAGGAGCTGCAGCTCTTCTGCTTCTTCTTGTTGTTTTCTTTTCTTCAGCGTTCGGGTTGTAAAGTTCGTTGAAATCTACAAGTTCGATCATTGCAGTATCTGCAGCATCGCCCGGTCTGAATCCAGTTTTGATGATTCTTGTGTAACCACCGTTTCTCTCTGCTATTTTAGGAGCAACTGTTCTGAATAATTCAGTAACTGCTTCTTTGCTTTGCAGGTAAGAGAAAACTGTTCTTCTGTTGTGAGTTGTATCTTCTTTCGCTTTAGTTAAGATAGGTTCAACATACACTCTCAAAGCTTTCGCTTTGGCAACAGTAGTGTTGATTCTTTTATGCTCAATAAGAGAACAAGCCATATTAGAAAGCAACGCACTTCTGTGAGAAGCTGTTCTAGATAAGTGATTGAATTTTTTACCGTGTCTCATTGTTTGTTATTTATCAGCGTCTAATTTATATTTAGCAACGTCGAAACCGAAGTTAAGACCTTTTGCATGCACTAATTCTTCTAATTCTGTTAAAGATTTTTTACCGAAATTTCTGAATTTCATCAAATCAGACTTTGTATAAGAAACCAGTTCTCCTAAAGTTTCCACTTCAGCAGCTTTCAAGCAGTTTAATGCTCTTACAGAAAGATCCATATCTGTTAATTTAGATTTAAGGAGCTGTCTTGTATGTAAAGTTTCTTCGTCGTATTGGATGGATGCTTTCACGGCTTCAGTTTCAAGCGTAATTCTCTCGTCGGAGAACAACATGAAATGATAAATTAATATCTTAGAAGCTTCAGTTAAAGCATTCTGAGGGCTGATGGAACCGTCAGTTTCAATATCCAAAACAAGTTTTTCGTAGTCTGTTTTTTGCTCTACACGATAGTTTTCAACACT
>NZ_DAMBHK010000125.1:0-3069 GCF_032060305.1 Kaistella sp.
TTAACTACGGTATGTTTGTGCTGATAATTTTCGAGCAGATCAATTTTCTCCTTGATGATATGGGCATTTTCGAATTCAAGATTTTCAGCATATCTTGTCATTTGCTTTACCAGATACTCTTTCGCCTGACGGAAATCTCCCTTGATAATTCCCCGTATTGCATCAATTTTCTGATCGTAATTTTCTTTTGTTTCGAGCATTTCACAAGGACCTTCGCAGTTCTTGATGTGATATTCCAGACAAACCTTATATTTTCCTTCTGCAATTTTTGCCGGAGCTAGATTCAGATTACACGTGCGGATTTTGTAAATATGTTTAATGGTATCGAGCAAAACTTTTGCAGGACGAACTTTCGCATAAGGTCCGAAATATTCTGAACCGTCTTTAATCATGGTTCGGGTTAAAAAAATACGCGGAAAATTTTCGTTCTTGATGCAGATCCAGGGATAAGACTTATCATCTTTCAGCATCACGTTGTAAAACGGCTGGTGTTCTTTGATAAGATTGTTTTCCAGGAGCAGAGCATCATATTCACTCGGAACGATGGTCGTTTCTAGCCGGTGAATCTTACCGACCATGATTCTGGTTCTGTATCCTGAAAGATTTTTATTGAAGTACGAAAGCACCCGTTTTTTCAGATGCTTGGCTTTTCCGACATAGAGCAGCTGTCCGTTTTTATCATAGTAACGGTAAACGCCGGGTTCGGAAGGTAAAGTTTTCAGCTGAAGTTCAAGGTCAGGATTCATGTAACAAAAATAGGGAATTGATTTTTATTCGGGCGATTTTTTCGCTCTTCCATTTCCCCTTTTCTGTAGGTCTTTTTCCTTATAGAAAAGCGCTCTGTTCAGTCCTCGACGCATATTTCCACAATCCCGTAAAAAACTGTATTTTTAAAGAAAAATTTACCAATGATTTACGGCGTAGACCACTTTAGCATTTCCGATGTAATGGAAATCTTAGCAAATCCCAATAAAGCAAAACTTAATAAGGAATCAAAAGACAAAATTTTAAGATCTCAGAAAAACGTTCAGCAAATTGTTGAGTCAGACCGTACGGTTTATGGAATCAATACTGGTTTTGGGCCACTTTGTGATGTGAAAATCTCAGAAGAAGAAACGGCGCAACTTCAGTATAATCTCATTATTTCTCACGCAGTGGGCGTTGGTAAACCAATTGCCAAAGATTTGTCCAAAATGATGATGATTGCCAAAATACACGCACTGTCGAAAGGATTTTCGGGAGTTTCGCTGGAAGTTATTGAAAGAATGATTCTGATGCTGGAAAAAGACATCATCCCTGCCGTTCCCGAACAGGGATCTGTAGGTGCATCCGGAGATTTGGCCCCTCTGGCGCATTTGGTTCTGCCGCTTTTAGGGCTAGGAAAAGTATGGGAAAATGATAGCATAGTAGAAACAGCCAAAGTACTGAACAAACATGGATTAGAACCACTGATTTTAGGCCCGAAAGAAGGTTTGGGACTAATTAACGGTACTCAGTTTATTCTAGCTCATGCCATTTTAGGTCTTCACAAGTTTGAATATCTTTTAAATCTTGCCGACTTAACTGCTGCCATGTCATTGGAAGCGTACCGCGGCTCTTCCAGCCCATTCAAAAAAGAACTTCACGATATCCGTCCATTTGATGGCAGTAGAAAAGTAGCTGGCAGAATGTTGACGTTTCTGGAAGGATCCGAAAACCTAAAGGAACACGAGTTTTGTGACCGCGTGCAGGATCCGTATTCAATGCGCTGTGTTCCACAGGTTCACGGGGCGAGCAGAAATGCCTATGAGCATCTTAAAAACTTAGCCGAAACAGAACTTAATTCGGTAACCGATAACCCGATTGTTTTAAGTGAAGAAGAATCCATTTCTGGCGGAAATTTCCACGGACAGCTGTTGGCATTACCTTTAGACTATGCTACTTTAGCAGCTGCAGAACTTGGCAATATATCGGACAGAAGAAGTTATCTTTTATTGGAAGGGAAATATGGTCTGCCAAAATTACTGGTTGAAAGTTCAGGATTAAATTCCGGATTTATGATACCTCAATATACATCGGCTGCCTTGGTAACCGAAAACAAAACACTGTGTTTTCCTGCATCTGCGGATTCAATCCCGACAAGTTTAGGACAGGAAGATCATGTTTCGATGGGAAGTATTTCCGGAAGAAAATTCAATCAGGTTTTGGGGAATTTAGAAAATATTTTAGCGGTAGAACTTATGTTTGGCGCTCAAGGATTAGAGTTCCGAAGACCAGCAAAATGCTCGAAATATGTTGAGAACGCCTACAATCTCATCCGTACAAAAGTACCGAAACTAGAAGATGATAGATTAATAGGTGAAGATATGTTGGCCATAGTGCAATTAATTCGTGAGAGAAAATTTGACGTAAATTAATATAATGAGAAAAAATATAATAGTATCCGTTTTCATCTGTTAAGCATTATGGCAGATGATCAACTATTAAAAACACGAAGATAGCCGAACTGTTAGATTCGATGGGCAGCACACAACCGATATGAATATATGATTGAACAACATAAAAAGAACTATCCGGATGTTCCAACTGAATATTTGGATAAAGCATCAGAATATGTCAATTATAATGAACTTATAGAAAAATTGATTCCGGTGTATACCAAACATTTTACTGAGCAGGAAACAGAAAGTCTCATAACATTTTATCGTAGTACAACAGGTAAGAAAATGATTGATAAAACACCATTAATTTTACAAGAAAGCATGGAAATCGGTAAAATGTGGGGAGTGAACTAGCTTAAAAAACTTGAATAAGAAATTTCGTTTGCTACCAAAAAGGAGTATTAGTCCCCTCCTCCTCCGATGCCTCTAAATAGTTAAGCTACTAGAATTAAAGATCACGGAATAATAAAAAGCTTCCACGAATTTATTATTGGAAGTTTTTTTGTAATAAAAATTACACGATACTTTTTTTTGATTTAAACTTTCCTTTAAGTAAGTTTAACTGCATTTTCCTTTAGTAAGTTGTATAAACACAAAAAAAATCCTCAATCAAATACATGAATGAGGATTAAAAAAACTGGCGGCGACC
>NZ_DAMBHK010000126.1:0-2867 GCF_032060305.1 Kaistella sp.
GATGCACGGTTTTTATGAAATATAAGTCAAGACCGTTTTTAAAAATGTCTAACCAGGATCCGTCTTCGAGTTGTTTTGTTTTAAAACTTATTCCACTTGCAAGAACTTTCGAAAACTGCTCCAATGCCAGAAATTTGTCCTGGAAGCTTGTTACCACAATTGGCGTTTCTTCTAAAAGTCCTGTTCCGCTTTTGCAGATAGTTTCAACCAGCAATTGGTACTGCAGCAAATGGAAATCCCTTTTTTCATGATCGCCGGAGTACCCGTACAGGAGTGCCAAGTCATTAAGTAATGTTTTGTTGAGCGGATTTAGTTCGTAAAGGGACAGCGCTTTATTTAAGACTTCTGACGAAAGTTTTTTTGAAATCTTTTTTCCGGCAAATTTTGAGACTTCACTCAGTTTTTTATTAAAATCGCCTCGATCGAAACCGTAATCCACATAATTATTCCCATAATAAATATAATTCAGCTTTTCCTGAGAAAGTGCAGAGGGATTTGTTTTAAATGTTTCCAGATTTTGGTAATAAAATTTCCGTGGATCTTCCGATACGTTTTTTTTGATCTCGTCGATATTAATTTGGCCAAAAATAAACGATGCGCAGAAAATCATTAATACAGCATAGAATTCTTTCATTTTAAATTGATAATTAAGAAGTTTCCTCCTCAAAATACTCAAAAAGGAAATCATTATACGGGAATCTTGAAATATGAATTTTAAGCACTTCGTCGTAGATCAGTTTCTTCATCTGCTCAAAATTCTGCTTGGTTAAGGCCGATATAAATACAGTGGGATATTTTGATTTCGACATCCAGGTTTTTTCCCATTCTGCCAGCGAAATATTTTTGCGCGATTCCGGCGTCAGGTCATCTTCTTCCTTTTTCTCGTAGCTGAAATCATCAATTTTATTGAAAACCATGATCATTGGTTTCTGATGGGCGTTTATTTCCATAAGAATCTGGTTCACGGAAGCAATATGGTCTTCAAAACTTTCATGAGAAATATCCACCACATGAATCAGCAGATCGGCTTCCCGAACCTCGTCCAATGTCGATTTAAAACTTTCAACAAGTTGGGTAGGAAGCTTTCTGATAAAACCTACAGTATCGGTGAGCAGAAACGGTAAATTTCCAATAACAACTTTTCTTACGGTGGTATCCAACGTAGCAAAGAGTTTATTTTCTGCGAAAACATCAGATTTTGCCAGTGCGTTCATTAACGTAGATTTGCCCACGTTGGTATATCCTACCAAGGCTGCACGCACTACTTTTCCGCGGTTGGTACGCTGGGTAGCCATTTGGCGGTCGATGGTTTTCAGTTTTTCTTTGAGCAAAGAGATTCTGTCGCGGATAATCCTTCTGTCGGTCTCTATTTCTGTTTCCCCCGGACCTCTCATCCCGATTCCCCCTTTTTGCCTTTCAAGGTGAGTCCACATTCTGGTAAGTCTTGGCAAAAGATATTGATACTGAGCTAATTCTACCTGAGTTCTTGCATAAGAAGTTTGTGCACGTTGCGCAAAAATATCTAGAATAAGGTTGGTTCTGTCCAGGATTTTAACTTCGATTTCACGTTCGAGATTTTTCAGTTGCGAAGGTGAAAGTTCGTCATCGAAAATTACGGTACCGATTTCGTTTTCTTTTACAAAATCTCGCACTTCCTGGGCTTTTCCGCTTCCGATAAAGGTTTTAGGATCGGGTTGGGTAAGTTTTTGGGTAAAGCGTTTTACTACGGTGGCGCCCGCGGTTAAAGCAAGAAACTCCAACTCATCCATATATTCTGTAAGTTTGTCTTCGTCCTGATTCTGAGTGATTAAGCCTACCAAAACGGCTTTTTCGTATAAATGTTCTTTATTGTCGAGCATAGATTAGTTTTTTTCTGATGAGTACAAAATTAGTTTTTTTCTTCGGTATAAATGATCTTTAGCACAATCAACACGCTTGTGGCGACAATAGAAATGCTGTTGGTGATAATCATGGAAATGTGTTCCCTCATCACGCCGTACCACAGCCACAGCCCGGAACTTACAATTCCGATGATACACGTAAGTAATGCAATTTCTTCTGCAGATTTTTCCTTGAAAATCTTTACAATTTGTGGGATAAAAAGTGCGGATGACAGTCCGCCGGCGATAAAACCTATAATTTCGGGATTAATATTCATTTATAATTTTTTGGTGGAAGAGTGATTTTGGGTTTTAACTCAGTAATATTCCATTTTTATGCCGCGATTTTTTATAATTTTGAATGATATAAAACCTAAAATCTTAATCTGATGACCGAAAATATAGTAACCGAACGTCTTATTCTGAAGCCTGTTTCGGTCGTAGATGCTGAATTTATATATCAGCTTTATAACAGCCCGAGGTTCATCGAGTTTATTGGAGATAAAAACATACGCTCGGTGGCTGATGCGGAAGAATACATCAAGAACCGATTTTTGCCGCAGATTGAGAAATTAGGATACGGTAATTATGTAATCACCCAAAAAGACGACGGAACGAAACTCGGAAGTGTGGGCATCTTTGAGCGTGACGGACTCGATGTACAGGATATCGGATTCTCTTTTCTTCCTGAATATGAAGGTAAAGGTTACGGTTTTGAAGCCGCTTCGGCGTTGCTTGATATTGCTTTCAAAGAATTTGGGTTGAAAAAAATATCGGCCATTACCAGTGATCCCAACCTATCATCCCGAAAGCTGATTGAAAAACTGGGTTTAACTTATCAAAAGAAAGTTCAGTTACCGAATGATCATGAGGAATTGAGGTACTATGAAATAGAATTAACAAAGGAAACACCGTAAGCGTTTCCTTTTTTTTATAATTAGTCGTTCCTTAACAAAACCCACTATTTAATTTATTTTTAAAAACAGG
>NZ_DAMBHK010000127.1:0-2814 GCF_032060305.1 Kaistella sp.
CCGGATTCGAATTTCATGATTCCGTAAACGCCGTCGCCTTCTACCTTCAGAATGAGTTCTTTATAACCTTTAGAAGCTTCGCTGGAATCGGTTATTTCGTGTTTCCAACCTTTGGTTTTGAAATACATCGCGTACGCTCTGTACACATCTTCCACAAAAATTGCTGCTTCGTCGCCCCCGGTTCCTGCCCGTAATTCGATGATGACGTTTTTATCATCTGCTGGATCTTTTGGAATCAGAAGAACTTTCAACTGTTCTTCAAGACCGGGAATTCTCTGGATGGCTTCATTTTTTTCCATTTTGGCCATTTCTACGAACTCTTTATCTGATCCGTCGGCAATAATTTCGTCGGATTCCTCAATCGTATTTAAAGTCTGTTTGTACTGATCGAAAACCGCCACGATTTTTCCGAGGTCGCTGTATTCTTTGTTCAGCGAGGAGTATTTTTTCTGGTCGGAAATTACATCTGGCTGAATAATGAGGTCGGCAACTTCATTATAACGCTGTTTAATGGCTTCGAGTTTTGGGATAAGAGACTTTGACATTTGTAGAAATTTGTGGGTGCAAAGATAGGAAAAAAGCAGAAAACAATATTCCTTACCTAAGAACAACCATCCTGTTTTATAGCCCGGATTGAAACGGCATCCTTTTGCTGAGCGCAGCGGAGCAAAAGATAGAGTGGAAAGCCGGTATTTGTATGTAAAGAAAAACGTAAAGTGTTGCTCCAAAAAAAAATCAGTCTCCAAAAATTAGAAACTGACTGTATATATGATTTTGCTTTGTGACTGCTTTTCCCGGAAATTAAAGTGGGAGAGCAGTGACATCAACTAGTGATGACCGTGGCTGTCGTGGCTGTGTAAAAACGGCCCGTGACCTTTTGGGTTGCTGTAAACCAGTTCTACACCTTCCTGCTCTGTAAGCGTTTTTCTTCTGATGTCTTCAGGATCGAAAGGTTTGGTTTTACCGAAATATTCCATTAATCCGGAAGTTAACCAAATCGGGATTACATAACCGAAAAACATAAAGATACACCAGAAACCGATAAGGAACATGCATAGGAAATATACGGTCCAAAGGAACTGGTAGAACGGGAAAAATGCTGATAACATCATCATTGGAATAGATTTTAGGCAAAAGTAGGATAATTTTTGTTTTCAGACAAAAGATTTCCGGTGATTTTTTGCTATTTAAAACGATTAAAAAATATTAATGCGCGATGGATTCGAAGAAATCGTTCCCTTTATCATCGGAGATAATGAATGCCGGGAAATTTTCGATTTCGATTTTACGTACGGCTTCCATTCCAAGTTCTTCAAAATCAACAACCTCTACGGACTTGATGTTTTCTTTGGCTAAAATTGCCGCAGGTCCACCAATAGAGCCGAGATAAAAACCGCCATATTTTGCGCAGGCGTTGGTGACATCCTTGCTTCGGTTTCCTTTGGCCAACATAATCATACTTCCGCCGTGCGACTGGAATTCATCGACATAAACATCCATTCTGCCGGCAGTTGTAGGTCCGAAACTTCCAGAAGCCATTCCGTCCGGCGTTTTTGCGGGACCGGCATAATAAATTGGATGGTTTTTGAAATAATCGGGCATAGGTTTTCCGCTGTCGAGAAGTTCTTTAATCTTTGCGTGGGCGATATCGCGCGCTACAATTAAAGTTCCGTTCAGACTTAAGCGGGTTTTAATCGGATATTTAGAAAGTTCTGCCAGAATATCTGGCATTGGCTGATTCAGGTCGATAGAAACTGCTTCTTCCAAATGTGGCGGAATTTCCGGCAGGTATTTTTTTGGGTTGGTCTCTAACTGCTCGAGGAAAATTCCTTCACGGTTGATGAAACCTTTAATGTTTCTGTCGGCAGAACAGGAAACACCCATTCCCACAGGACAGGAAGCTGCGTGACGCGGCAAACGAATGACTCGAACATCGTGTGTGAGATATTTACCGCCAAACTGGGCTCCTATGGAGGATTCCTGGCAGATTTGCTGAACTCTTTTCTCCCATTCCAGATCACGGAACGCCTGTCCGCCCATGTTTCCTTCGGTGGGAAGGTGATCGTAATATCCGGCGCTGGCTTTTTTCACGGCTGCTAAATTGGCTTCCGCGGAAGTTCCGCCAATGACGAGCGCGAGGTGATAAGGCGGGCAAGCTGCAGTTCCCAAATCCATAATTCTTTCGCGAATGAAAGCTTCAAGTGAGGCATCATTCAAGAGGGATTTTGTTTTTTGGTAGAGGAAGGTTTTGTTTGCAGAGCCACCACCTTTCGCGAGGAAAAGAAATTTGTATTCTTCGCCTTTTGTAGCATAAATATCAATCTGTGCCGGGAGGTTCGAGCCGGAATTTTTCTCCTCAAACATCGTTAAAGGCACGATCTGCGAATATCTAAGATTGCGTGTTTGGTAGGTATTATAAATTCCTCTGGAAATCCATTCAGCATCATTTGCTCCAGTGTATACGTTTTCGCCCTTTTTAGCAACGCAAATTGCTGTTCCGGTATCCTGGCAGGAAGGAAGCGCGCCTTCCACTGCAACTGCAGCGTTCTGCAGGAGATTATAAGCTACGAAACGGTCGTTGTCGGTCGCTTCCGGATCATCTATAATATTACGGAGTTTCTGAAGATGCGAAGGACGAAGCATGAAAGACACATCTGCCAAAGCCTGTTCTGCAAGAAGTTCCAGTGCACGGGGATCTATGGTTAAGATTTCTCTGCCGCCGAGGTATTCTACTTTTAAATATTCTGAACTGAGTTTTCTGTATTGGGTGTCGTCTTTAAGAATAGGAAAGGGATCCTGATAGTGAAATTCCAT
>NZ_DAMBHK010000128.1:0-2806 GCF_032060305.1 Kaistella sp.
CCAACCGGAAGGTTTACCGTTCCCCGACCGGCATTTACGTTTTCAACATTCACGGTGCCGGTACCGTTGGTGACGATGTAATTATTGGTGTTACCGCCGGTGATATTGGAAGATGTTCCCTTGAGATTCACAGCATTGTTATTCAGCGTAATTCTTGAATTTAAATTTAAGTCCTCTGCAAGGTTTAAACTGCCGGAAACAATATGAAGTGGCGCATTGAGCGCAAGATTTCTTGCTGATGCTGCAGATGAAATTTCAACATCTGAACCAGCAGGAACCAGAGTGTCTTCAGAAGAAAGCGGCACCACCCCAGTATTCCAGTTGGCGGGAGCGTTCCACGAATTGCCGGCTGACCTGTTGAAGGTATAATCACCCTGAAACTGGTACAGTTTCATCGCATTTCCCAGTCCTGCAAAAAAATACAGATTCCCGTTTAATTCATGAAAGCCAAAAGGATTGGAGCCGATGTTATTAGTTCCCTGCATCAGCGTAATGATATCAAAGGTTTTAACGGTCTGAACGCCGTCGGTGCGGTGCGGTTCCGCGAAATCATTATTTCCGGACATATTGGCGGTTCCACCAGCATACCAGGCAGTACCTTTATAATCGACGAGATTTCCTGCATTATAGGCACCTGTAGAAACAATTGAGTAACCGTTTTGCTGATAATTGGTCCGGAAGATGGTTTTCTGGCCCATATTAAAACAGTAAAAATTTTCATTGGTTTTGGAAAACATGGATCCCGAACTCGTTCCCGCATCTACGGCGTCCGCAGGCGAAAGCTGCACGGTGCCACCGAGCGTTCCGTCGGTGCGGTATAGCGTATGCCGGGTGTTGTCGGAAGCGTTATGCAAAGTTGAAAAGAGGAGATAATCATCCGTTGACGTGAGATTAAAAGTCGTGAGACTGTACACATTATTGGTAAGCGGCGATGTATTGGTGAAAACTTTTGTTCCGGAAGGCGTACCGTCGGAGGACCATAACTCTACCCCATTGGTTTCATCAAAACCCATAAAATAGAGTTTGTTTTTAAACGCCGCCATGCGCATAGTAGCTACAATAAAAATATTCGGAACATCAATCAGTTCTACGCTTCCCGTAGTGCCGCTGATTTTCCACAATTTAAAATCGGAAGCAAAATAAACATCATTATTCAGTCTTGTCAGTGCATTAGCGGATTTATCAACAATCATTGAGGTACCAGCAGCAGTGCCGTCCGTTTTCCATATTTTTCTGCCATTATTACCTGTATATCCGTAAAAGTACATTTCATTGCCACTGAGGGAGCGGTTTGATGCTTCATATTGGTCAGTGGTGATGGATATGCCTTCAGTAGTCGCTCCCCGTTCATCGAACCGTTTCAGCAATACAGTTCCTGAGTCTGTACCATCCGACTTCCAGAGTTCATCATACTGAACATAGGGACTGTAACTTTTATATACATAGACGTGAATATAAAAGTGATCCTTTGCTGGAATTATGGCCTTTATTGCAGCACTTAGAACACCGGAATGACCTAAATTTTTAATCACCTTTGTTCCCGCGTCGGTTCCGTCGGTTACTGCTAAAGCGACACTGGGCGATACCGTTACCCCGTAGTAGTGTTTGCCGTTCCAGCGGTTGTTCTGCCAGATGAAATGCTCGTTATCGGTAGGTTTTAAACCCGTTGCAGATACGTCTTTCACAACTGTAAGCTGGGCGCTGCCTGTAATTCCCAGCATCATTAAACTGAAAAATAGAATTTTTTTCATGTCTGAATATTTTAAAAGGTAAAAAACCCGACGGATTTCAGGGTCCGCCAGGGTAGGAATACATCAAAATTTATTTCACCGGAATATCGGTAAAGGTGCCGTACACTGAGGTAACGGTTCCGCTCGTCCAGGTCGCCTTAAAGGTGCCGGAAGCTTTGCCGTTTGCATTGGCTGTGATGACCACTTCGCCGGTTGCGGGAGTGGCTGTATTTCCGTTAAAATAAAACGCATTGGTGGCATTCACGGGATAGGTCGCAGGGGAAAGTCCGGAAAGGTTGAACTCAAACACCGTTCCCGAGGTGGCCGTGGCACCCGTAAAGGCAAAAATAGATTTGTACTGCGTACGCACTTCCGAAGATCCTGCGGTTTTCAGGGGTGCCGTGGTGGAGTTCTCACGCCAGGTAAATCCTGCGGAGGCAGGCGGTGTGGTGCTTCCCGGCTCACTGTCTCTTTCGCATCCCGTCATCAGTAAAGTGACTAAAAACAGGGAGAAAAACACGTAATGTAACTTTTTCATAAGAGGAATTTTTAAAATGATTTCACTGACACAAGATGCCGGTTCACAGCTTCAAAACTAAATGACCTTCCCGGTTTTACTGTTTAACGTCCATTCTCGAAACGAGCAGGCGGTCGCCGTTCGGGGTTTCGCTGAAGAAATACGTGTAGTCACCAATCTGCAGTCGGTTATGCTTAGGATACAGATAGTATTTCTTCTTCTCGAGGTCGCCCAGCGTTCTGAATTCCGAAGATTTGCCGGTAGCCAGGTCGAGCTTGCCATATTCAATGCTGTAGAAAGGAGAATAGGATTTGGTTGTAGTAGTTGTGGAAGTTCCTGAAAAGAAATTACTGAAGGTGCTTACATCCGTATCCACATCAATGGCTTTTACAATTTCCATCACCCAGTTCACTGACTTGCCGTCTTTACTTTCGATCAGATAACCGATGGCAGGAAAATTATCTGCCGTCATGGGTGAATTGTTAAAGAATCCTTTTTTGTTTTTCTGATCCAGCTGCACCGTATAATTTCTTACAAGATTGCCCTCCGGTGAAAAGTG
>NZ_DAMBHK010000129.1:0-2748 GCF_032060305.1 Kaistella sp.
GGTAGCTTTTCCCATTCGCCGTTTTAGTAACTTTGTTTTTATTAACCTTTTAAAAACTCATGAAATGGCTACAAAAAAAAATCTCCGGAGGATTTAAGGACCAACAAATTCCTGAATCGTGCCTCGAGCGAAGTTAACGGTTTTGCCGAACTTCTGCAACGCTTCGAAAGAAATATTTCCATCCTGGGCAGAAGCAAGCGTACCTTCGACAATTATTCCCGTCACGTTGCAGCCTTAGCGCTTCATTTCGGTAAAGTCCCTACCGAATTAGACCCGGAAGACATCAAAGATTACCTTTTTGAACTTCAAAAGCGATCAAAAACCCCTTCTCAGTCGTACTTTAAACATACCGTTTACGGACTGCGGTTTCTTCTGAAAACCGAAGGTTTGCCCTACAGCTACCTCCATCTTCCCGCGATTCCAAAAGTCAAAAAACTTCCCACTAAAATGGAATCCCGAAGTAAGGGCAGAAATGTAGCCGACGTTCTGCGCGCAGTCAGTTTATCAACTCAGAATTTTACGGCTCATCAGGAAAAAACGCTTCGGGCTTTATCGTACTGCCGGACTTCAGCTTTGGGCGGTCATATCCATGCGTGCGACGAATGCGGAAATATGAGCATCAGTTACAACTCCTGCAGAAACCGGCATTGTCCCCAGTGCCAGGGACACAAAAAGGAAGAATGGATCCGGAAACGTGAAGCGGATTTACTCCCGTGCAGCTATTATCATCTCGTTTTCACGCTTCCTGAAGAACTGAACGGTTTGTCCATTGCCAATCCCACCCTTGTTTACAAAACCTTATTTGAAGCCGCCTGGGCAACTTTAAACCAATTCGGTAACACCGAAGGAATACAACTGGGAATGATTGCGGTTTTGCACACCTGGGGACAGAACCTGAGCCTTCATCCGCACCTGCACTGCATTGTTCCCGGTGGAGGCACTAATAAACAGGGAAAATGGAAAGGCAAAGTACGAACCGATAAATACCTTTTTCCGGTAAAAGCGATGAGCAAAGTATTCCGGGCAAAGTTTGTGGCTTTATTGAGAACTTCGGGAGTAAAAGATTCCAATTTAATGGATAAACTCTTTACCAAGAACTGGGTCGTCTATGCAAAACGTCCTTTTGGCGGCCCGAAACAGGTGATCGAATATTTAGGCAGATACACGCATTCACCCCGTTGGATTTTTTAGATATTCCCTTAATCTATTTCTAAGATAAATTTTTCCATTTCCAGACTTAAGATATTTCTCTCTTCTGGTCGCATCTTGCTGATTTAAACAGCCTTCCCAATAAATCAATTTGAAAGGCAATCTTCTTGCAGTAGACTTAACCTCTCCATTATTGTGTTGTATCAATCTATACTGCAAATTAGAAGTGTATCCTGTATAAAACAATCCATCTCTTTCGCTAAGTAAGACATAAACATAATAAAACATATTCTCTTTTTAGCAAAGTTAGAAATCCTACGGGGTAAAGTCGCCATCAGCAATCACCGCATCAAAGAAGTTACCGATAAAGAAGTTCGTTTTGGCTACAAAGATTACCGGAAAGGTGGCGAAAAAAAGGAGATGACCCTATCCCATGTGGAGTTTATCAGGCGCTTCAGTCTTCATATTCTGCCCAGAAGGTTTGTGCGGATCCGCCATTACGGTATTTTAAGCAGCAGCTGGAAGCGTGGGAAACTGCAGAGTTTACAGTCTGATTTAAACATCCGGGTTCCGGAAGCAAAACCCAAGACTTTGCTCAATAAATGCCGATGCTGCAAGGAGGGAAACCTGGTTACCATTGCTGTTTTCGGGCAGCGCGGTCCGCCACAGGATTTTCTTTTCGTCACCCAACCTTTCTCTGCGAAATAAACTTTGCGGGTAAGGGAAACTGTGTTTTGCAGCGAAGAAAAAACGCAGAAAGCCACTTCCAAAGGCTACCCAACGCCACAAAAAAAAGCAGTCCTTCTAAAAAACTGCTCTAATATCCTAAATTCTAGAAACGATAACTCCATAAGATTACCAAGTGAGGAGGAAAAGCCACCGGAGCTTCCGTTCAACAGGCTTTCATTTCTTGTCTTGCAGACAAAACGAAAGCTTAGTTATTATCTGTAGTCGTAATTTCAATTTTGCAAGTCAAATATACACTTTTCTCTTACCTCCCAAATTTTTTCTAGATCGAATTGCGGTTTATCTTGTATCCATTTTTCAAAAAAGAGTTTATGAGTTTTGATTTTTTCTTCATATATTTCGTTGTATTCTATTTCACTTTCTTCTAATATTTTATCTTCAAGGTCAGAATACTGAGAATTCGGATTTGTGAAATCATAATATTCGTTCACAATCTTTAGATAGTTATGTGCCTCAGGAATATATTCAAGACCATATTCATTCAGTGTATTTTCAATCTTTTTGGTGTATTCAGCATCCATCTTAAAAATACCAAGAATCAGTTTAATGTCATTCCTATCATTTTCAAGTGCCAGTTTTCGTAGAGTTGAATGTTTCGTGCTACAAGTTCCAGCTTTCTCTTCAAATACGCATAAAAGGCTCTTCTTGTTTCTATTCCTCTTGTAAGGAAATTTTGAGATAAAGTCACACGCACCTTTAAAATCTTTAATTCCTCTTTTTAGAAATTCGTTTGAAACATCGCCTTTATTTTCAATGGTAAAATTCATTTATTGACAGGGTTTTGGAACGATTACAGATAACGGGCCGCGTATTGGCGATAGTGGCGGATTAGAAAGCCTAAACCTTTAATTT
>NZ_DAMBHK010000130.1:0-2548 GCF_032060305.1 Kaistella sp.
TTCGTTTTGTGAAAAGCGGTTACGACAGGATTTCTGTGAAGATATCAAAAGAGCATTATTCCGCACCGGTAAATGTTTCACTTCCCAAATCGGCGTACTTAATCGAGGAAATTGAACTTGCCTTTCAGGCATCGGGTAATTTAAAGAAAGATGTAAAATCTCTTGATCCACCGAGAAGGGTGGTTGCGCTCAATTCTTCAATGGACTCTTATATGCGAACTCCACCAACAGAATCATCGCCTAAACTTAAAACTCCGTCTGCATTTGCCCCGAAAGATTTCAATGCCGGACAGGTTGATGTAGTAAAGGCCGTGTCTGCTCTTGTAGGTTTGGTAAGTAAAGCAACCAGTTCGGCTATTACCACCGCCAATTATGCGGAAACTCAAGCGTTTTACCGACGGGTAAAAACAGAAATCGATCTTAGTTTTTATTGGTCGAGAGGCTGGACCGAAGAGGATCTCGACCGGTTTTTAATTTATGCCGATAACAGTTATTCACTGGCCAAAAAATACCGTAAAAGTTTTGATATTGCTGCTATAAGTTCTGATATGAAAATGGCTTATATCGAATACATTAAAACCCATAAAGTAGGAACCTGATTTTACGTAAAAGGTTAAAATTTGTAAAGCTGCGTTTTATTTTTTCTTATCTTTAGGAATCAAATGTTACCCCAAATGAACAAAACTATTATTGCCATCGCTATTGCGGCCGCCGGCTTTATCATTGGTCTTGCATTTTTAGGCAGCGCCATTAAGAATAGAAATAAGTCGGAAAATACCATTTCAGTTACCGGATTAGGAACCAAGAAATTCACATCGGATCTTATTGCCTGGAGCGGAAATTTTTCGCGCAACAGTTTCGAGCTTAAGTCGGCCTATGACGAACTGGCCAATGACAAAAAAGTAATTGAAAATTACCTGGCTTCCAAAGGAATTCCGAAAAACGAAATGGTTTTCTCAGCGGTGGATATTCAGAAACAGTTTAATTATTCTACCGATAATATGGGCAGAAGTCAGCAGACGTTTGCGGGATATCAGCTTTCTCAGCGGGTTTCCATCGACAGTAAGGATGTGGCTAAGATCGAAAATCTTTCCCGTAATATTACAGAAATTATCAATCTTGGGATAGAATTTACTTCTTCACCGCCCAATTATTTTTACACGAAACTGGCGGATGTAAAACAACAGATGATCGCGGACGCGACTAAAGACGCAAAACAGCGCGCCGAAAAAATTGCCGAAAATGCAGGTGCAAAACTTGGGAATCTGAAAAAAGCGACGATGGGTGTCACTCAGATTACTGAACCCAATTCTACGGAGGAGTTTTCTTACGGCGGAACTTTCAATACTTCTTCAAAGGAAAAAGAAGCCAGCATTACGATTAAATTGGAATACGAAGTTGATTAGGCGCGGTTGGCCACTGGCTTTTGGCTTCACCTAATCATCTTCTTCTAGCAGCTGGTTTTTTAGTTTTAGCAGGCTCATATTTTGAGTCCTCCGCTTAACAGTACACTACATCATAAATTTCCTCTTTAATCCAGTCGGTTTTTTCGGGTTTCCAGTTGGCTAAAAGCCACAGATTAAGTGAGTTTTTTTCCGGGTCGTAACATGGCTGTACATAATTCTCATCAATCACCATGAAACCGTTTTTCTCGTAAAACGAAATTCTTCTTGCTGCATTTTCGTCCTGATCTTCTGGTTCGGCTTCCAAAACGATGTGCGAATAGTTTTTGTAAAGATGACTGATGATTTCGGAGCCGTATTTTAGACTTCTAAATTCAGAAAATATTTCAAAATGTTCAATAAAAACGAAGTTGGTTAATTCCCAGGAAATGAGGTAACCGATATTTTTTAAATCTTTTAGAACTGAAAAGACTTTAACCCTCGGGTTCGAAAAGAGATGCCGGAACTGCTGTTCGCTGCGCCGCTCGTCTTCCGGAAAAGTTTCGCAATAGGACTTGTAAATTTCTTCGACCCGGTAATCGTCGAACGATGTAATCTGTAAATATTCCATAAAAAATAAAGGCTGTATGCTTTATGCTCAATACAAGTTTCAAGCCGTTGAAAAATTCAAATGATGCTTTTGGAGATAAAATCAAAGATCAAAAACGCTTGGCCGTCGGGTGATGAACATATCTTTAATCCAAAGGGTAAAAGCGAGGCCAAGGTAGATCAGAAAAAAAATACCCGCGGTGGCGAAAGTAGAATAAATGAAGAACACGCGCAGTTTTGAGACAGGAATCCCCAGTTTAGCGCCCATTCTTGTAAGAACACCAAACCACTGCCTTTCCATGGTATGTCTGAAGTTATCGAACATGTTTAAATTTGGTTATAAAGATACAATTTTTCGGGTTTAGATTCATCATCTGAATTTGTAGCTTAAGTTTTATGTACATTTTAAAAAAATGTTTTGTCAGTTCAATAAAAATAATAACTTTGCATTTCAAAGTTCTTTTTATGGAGTCAAAAAATTATCAGGAAGACCTTTCGCATATCCGCAGCATGATGGAGCGCAGTTCACGTTTTATTTCCCTCAGTGGACTTTCCGG
>NZ_DAMBHK010000131.1:0-2444 GCF_032060305.1 Kaistella sp.
AAGACTGGATCTTTGTGCCTCATCCTTGTTTATTTTTTTAATGGAATCGGCGAACCTCCTTTGTCAGTTCTCTAAAAAACCTAAATTTCTTCTAAGAAAATCTCCAAACTTGCGCGGAAAGAAATGTTACTGTTTAAGTTATATGATTGCCGCGCGTCAAACAGTGGAAATTTTTAGTCATAAAAGAAGATAACAGTTTGAAGCAATTAAGATTTCCCTCCTTATTAATTTTATATATTAGGAGTCGGCAAACTTCTTCGAAGTTTTTCTTAACGCAAAAATCTCCCAGGTCTTTACAAAAATGGAACCGAGTCACATTAACATAAAAATCCCTTCAGCAGAACTGAAGGGATTTTGTTTCTTTTCAAAAGAATAACGTAATTTTATATTAGCCCCGATTGCAACGGAAATCCTTTTTTGAAAAAAAAGATTGCAGTGGAAAGCGGGTGTTTCTTTGGGAGAACAACCGAACTTTGTTGCTCCTAAGTCAGCATTCCACCGTCCACATTCAGCACCTGGCCGGTGATGTATGCCGACATATCAGAACCCAGGAACACACAGGCGTTGGCCACATCTTCCGGCTGTCCGCCACGTTTCAAAGGAATTCCTTCTCTCCAGCCCTGCACTGTTTTTTCGTCCAAAGCGGCCGTCATTTCCGTTTCAATGAAACCAGGAGCGATGGCGTTACAACGGATGTTTCTGGAACCCAACTCCAGCGCAATTGATTTCGAGAAGCCAATTACACCAGCTTTGGATGCCGCGTAATTTGCCTGCCCGGCATTTCCTTTAACCCCAACCACGGAAGTCATGTTGATGATAGAGCCAGATTTTGCTTTCATCATCGGTTTAATTACCGCTTTCGTAAGGTTGAATACGGAATCCAGGTTTACTTTGATGATGGTGTCCCAATCGTCTTTGGACATTCTGAGCATCAGGTTATCGCGGGTAATTCCGGCATTGTTGATTAAAATATCGATCTTGCCGAATTCTGCCATTACATCTTCTACAAGCTTCTGCGCAGCATCGTAATCCGACGCGTCCGACTGGTAACCTTTTGCTGTTGTAATTTTTGAAAGTTCTTCTTCCAGCGCTTTGGCCTTATCAACAGAACCTGCGTAAGTAAAGGCCACTTTAGCGCCTTCTTTAGCGAAAACCTCGGCGATTCCTTTTCCGATACCGCGTGTTGCTCCGGTAATTAAAGCAACTTTACCTTCTAATAATCCCATGTTATGTATTTAAATTTTTGTATTTGTTTTTTGATAGAGGTTTCTCCTGATCCTGTTCTTCGCTTACTGAATTATTGATAATGAGGACGATTTCTCCCTTTAAAGTTTTACTTTTGGAAAACTGAATTAAATCATTGATATTCCCGCGTTTGGTTTCTTCGAATTTCTTTGAAATCTCGCGGCTTAAACTCACTTTAGTCTCTTCACCAAAGAACTCTTTGATCTGTTCTAGAGTGGTATTTATTTTGTGTGGACTTTCGTATAAAACGATGGTTTTTTTCTCTTCCGCAAGCTGTTTCAGTTTTGTCTGTCTGCCTTTTTTCTGCGGTAAAAATCCAGAAAAAATAAACTCATTATTTGGTAATCCCGACACCACCAACGCCGGCACAAAAGCCGTTGCTCCCGGAAGACAAATCATTTCAATATCCTCATCAGAACCTGCTTTTGCCAAAAGATAACCGGGATCTGAAATTCCTGGCGTTCCCGCATCGGTAATGATGGCGATATTCTGGCCGCTTTTCAGGTCTTCCATTACCTTTTGCGTCATCTGATGTTCGTTGTGTAAATGATAGGATTTCAACGGTTTAGCTATTTCGAAATGCTTAAGCAAAACGCCTGAAGTCCGTGTATCTTCACACAGGATATAATCGACGTCCTTCAGCACTTTTACTGCCCTGAAAGTCATATCATCCAAATTTCCAACGGGTGTTGGAACAAAATACAGCGTTCCTGACATATTCTTTATGTTTCATTCTTTGAGGGTTTATAAAGCCTCAAGTTTTCTTAAATTTTTTATGGACGATATCTTTTCTGCCGGTTGTAAGCTTGGGCTAAAGCCAGGAAACCATCTGTCCATTCAAGACGGGCTAAAGCCCGTCCTTTAAGATTCTAAATCTTATTTCGTATCTATAAATTTTGGCTAATGCCTAATTTAAATCTGTTATTTTAGACGGGCTAAAGCCCGTCCCTATTAATGTGAGAGTACAGGAAACTAAATTCTGTTATATAGGATTTTACAGAAATCTTCCAATCCAGGATCTCTGGCTCCCATTAAAAGGAGTACAGTTCCTTGTTTGAGTTCGGGTCTCAAGGCTTCAAGGAGGTTATTGCGGTCTTCAACAAAATGAGCGTTTTTACCTTTGGCTTTGATGTCCTGAATCAGGTCATCTGCGGAGATATCTTTCACAGCAGTTCCGCCGGCATAGAATATTTCGCTCA
>NZ_DAMBHK010000132.1:0-2401 GCF_032060305.1 Kaistella sp.
AAGCTTTGTAAGGCTTTCCCGAAATCATTTTTTCTTTTTCACTTTTCATCGTATACTACCTTTGAGGTGTTTTTTGTAAAATAACCGGTAACTTGTATATATGTCTACTTCGTCACACAAATACCACCTATTCTGCAGGATTGATCTGCAAGTCATAGCACTTGTTTCTTGGCTCTAAGATATATTTTTTTCTTTATAAATCATTAAATGGACCGTTAATGTTTCCATTGCTGCCATGGCTTCTGTACTTAAGAAAATTTAAAGCACCACCACTTGCCTTGAGATTTTCACTGCGCTTCTGCTTCGTTCAGAATGACAGGCCTCTGGTTTTTTCACACCACTCCCACTTCATCAATCTCCCCCATCAGTCTTTCCGTGTTGCTCATCGCATAAATCATTTTCTGGTAATGCAGCACATCCTGGAAATCCAGCGTGCGGCCTTTGCGGTCTTTGAGCCATTTCTGAGCGGGTTGGTAACCGCCGATGTAGAAGTTCCACGCGCTTTCGGGGATGTTTTCGAAATACTGGGTGGGGTTGATGTATACTTTCCCCGTCATGGCAAGCGCAGCGACGCCATCCGTTGTTGTTAGTTCTGCGTCGCGGACAAAAGTCGGTTTCTCCACCACATTCTCCCCTTTTCCGGTAAACTTTGTCGTGAGGTCTTTATTGGAAATCCCTTCCAGCAGGTGGAGTTGGCGGATTTCGCTGCCGAGTTGTACGAGCTGCCAGAAGGTTTCGGGTTTTGGAAACGGCACGCGCAGGAAATCGATCTTCAGGAATTCTTTATAGGTTTCGCGGTATTTTGGGGAATGCAGTATGGCGTAAATGTAATCCAGAACATCCAAAGGCGTGAAGAGGCCGTCTTTAACTTTGTCAAAGTTTTGACCTTTGACAAACTGCTCCTCCTCCACCAACTTCATCCCTAAAGCCTGCTCAATCTGCTTCAGGATCTCAGGATTGAAGTTTGGGATTCTTTCCCGCGGATCTAATTCGGTGGGTTGCTGGTAAAGGTAGAGCGGAAATATATAGCTGATTTCTCTACTTTGAAGGGAAATATTATTTATATCTGATAACTTATCTGTTATTAGAACATGTTGAAAATTAAAAGTGGATAATTGCTTGGTAGATATAAGGGAATAATTCTTATTTAATGAAAGTATATTTTTCATTACTGAATACCGCGGACGAACAACTTTTTCTAAATCGTAATTTATATTTCTAATATCAAATGGTCGGTAAAGAATCTTTTGGTTAAAAGAATTAAATTCCTGAAAGCCTATTAAATTAAAATCATCATGAGTCTTGATCCCACTAGTATTAAGATTGAATAATTCTTTAATTACAAAACCTTTTTCATATTCTACAACTTGTTCCAAATTCTTAGGTCGAAAGAAATATCTGTCAGATTGTGGCTTAATGACATCAAATAAAATCTTTTGAATGTTATTGTTTAATAAAAACTCATACTTCTCATTTCGTTTTCCATACAAATCATAATGAAAAACTTTACCCAATTCATTCTTTCCTTTCTTATTGGTCTTCACAAAAAGATTGATCGAAACGCCCTGCATAATATCAAATACATTCTGGTCAACACTTCCGTCAGGCGAAGTTTCTTTCTTTTTAGAATTGCCGTGCAAATCAATCGTATAAATCTTATCAAATGTTTTCAGCAGATTCCAGCGCATTCCACGAAAAGTCATATTATCTAAATAACCGTGGGGATTGATGAAAGCCACGATGCCTTCTTCATTTTTCTCCACCAGATGCTGCGCAAAGCGGATGAACTTTACGTAGTCATCATTTATTACTTTAGAATTTCTTTCTTTGAGTTTCTCTTTGCCTCCGGGTTCTTTTTTGTAATCTTCCATCAAACCCATAATCCAGTCCGATTTATTCGAACTTTCCCCAGAATACGGCGGATTCCCAATCACACACATCACCGGCGTGTCTTTCTTGATCTGGTTCGCCATATTGCTTTCATCCGAAAGCCAGCTCGCAAACAGGGTTCCGGTGTCCTGGTGGTGTTCTTCCAGCGAATTGGTGAGGAATACATTGAAACGCTGGTCGCTGTTGGTTTCGTAACCGGTTTCCGAAAGCAGCATATCGAGTTTCAGGTGCGCCATGGAATAACTCGCCATCAGCAGTTCGAAACCGTTCATCCTCGGGATCAGGTCTTTTTCCACATAGCTGTTCCACGCCCCTTCGTTGATGTTGCGGAAGTTTTCGTCGTAAATATACCGGATGGTTTCCGCCAGAAAAGTCCCGGTTCCGGTGGCAGGATCCAGCACCTGTACTTTGTGGTAGGTTTTATCTACTTTCTTGCCGTGAAGCTCCACTTTTTTGGTCAGTTTCGAGGCATCGGCGAGTCCCATCGGGAGGTTGAATTCGGTTTTCAGCA
>NZ_DAMBHK010000133.1:0-2387 GCF_032060305.1 Kaistella sp.
ACAAATCCCGGAAACCTGAAAATTACCACACCGTTGTCCCCGGTTTCCGGATTTTCACTAACTTTAAAAAACAAAAAAATGGATTCAGTAAAAAAAATATTAGGAATTGTATGGCTGCTTTTGGCTGCAGTAGTCGCATA
Source organism: Kaistella sp. (assembly GCF_032060305.1). Lineage (NCBI taxonomy): Bacteria > Pseudomonadati > Bacteroidota > Flavobacteriia > Flavobacteriales > Weeksellaceae > Kaistella > Kaistella sp. Next base: position 141 of record NZ_DAMBHK010000133.1, read on the forward strand.
TTATGGCTTGAGCGTTTTCGGTATTCCGAAAATAATGTCGGATAAGCAGGAAGATAATGTCTTCGGCTGGATTATCCTGGTAATTCTTGTCCCCATCATTGTGGGTGGTTTGGCAGTCTTCGGCTGGTACTCCTTCAAAGGCGAATATTCGGATGACAAAATGTAAAAAGCCCTTGTTAAAGTTTTAAACAGAAACTCTCAAATGAAAAAAAGACACAAGCAAAAACTGGTTATTTTAAGCATCATCTTATTTGTGATGTTTAATGCGCCGGTTTTGCTTCTGTTTAATAGTACCCAGCAAATCTGGGGGCTGCCAATGATTTATCTTTATATTTTTATGGTTTGGCTGGCATCCAGTGTCGCTTCATTTTTAATCTTCCGGAAATTCGATGAGTAGTCCGCTGTTATTTTTCCTGGTGATCCTGTATCTGGGGCTGCTGTTCTTCATCGCATTCTGGGCAGAAAAAAAGAAGAGCAACTTCTGGATCAACAATCCCTACATCTATTCCCTCTCGCTTGCGGTGTACTGTTCGGCATGGACGTATTATGGTAGTATCGGAGTCGCCTCCAATCAGGGTCTGGAATATCTCGCAATTTACATCGGTCCGGTAATCATCATTCCGGCGTGGATTTATATCAATTCGAAAATCATCAGAATCTCCCGCGTTCATAAAATAAGCAGCATTGCCGATTTCATCTCTTTACGGTACGGAAACAGCAGGTCTCTGGGCGCACTCGTTGCCATTGTGTGTATGCTGGCGGTGATTCCGTACATTGGTTTACAGATTAAAGCGATTTCCGATACCTTTCACCTGATCACGCACACCGATTATTCAGATAACATTTTTCTGGATACAGCCACTTATGTTGTGCTCATTATTGCGGTATTTTCTGCCTATTACGGTACAAAATATGTGGATGCTTCCGAAAAAAGACTTGGAATTATCTCCGCCGTTGCCGTGGAAAGTTTTCTGAAACTGATTTTCTTTATCATTCTGGGAATTTTTGTTGTTTACGGAGTTTTCAACGGGTTTGATGATATCTATAAAAAGGCCTCTGAACTACCCGATTTCACACAGAAAAATACATTCAACGGACTTGAAGCCGGCTTCAACTGGTTTTTAATGTGTATGCTTTCGATGACGGCGATTTTCCTTCTTCCAAGGCAGTTCCACACTACGATTGTAGAAAACAGGACCGAAAAACATCTGAAAACAGCAATCTGGCTTTTTCCGCTTTATCTCCTGTTGATGAATATCTTCGTGTTCCCCATTGCGTGGGGCGGCAAAATAATTTTTTATGGTGAAAATGTGAACCCCGAATTTTATTCCATCCTTATTCCTCAGAAATTCGGGAATATGCTCATTGCAGGAATGGTTTTTCTGGGCGGCCTCAGTGCAAGTATCTCGATGATCATTATCTCGAGTATTTCGCTCTCGGTAATGCTTTCCAATAACATAATCATTCCATATGGCTGGCTCAACAGTCTGAAAACCGAAACCGAATATGCCAACAACCGAACCATTGTAAATATCAGGAAATTCAGTATTTTTTCACTCATCATCCTGGGTTTTGTCTTTTACAAATACCTCATCAGCAGTGCCACCTTATTTTCGGTGGGACTTACCGCTTTTGTTCTTATTGCTCAGCTGGCGCCGGCTTTTTTCGGTGCCATATTCTGGCGCAGAGGCAGTTATGCCGGCGCAGTAACCGGAATAATTGCGGGCGTACTTATCTGTTATTTCAATCTTATCCTGCCGAATTATTTTGAAACAACCTATCAGAATTCAGCGGTATTTAACTTTTTTAAATTAGCGTACCTCTCGCCTGTGGCCAGTGCGTTTTTCTGGAGTCTGCTCGTAAACGGCGGATTGTTTATGATCATTTCATCACTCGTCGCGGGCAATTACAGAGAACGGAATTTTGCGGAACTTTATGTAGACATCAATGATTATATACAGAATCACGAAAACGCCTACATTTGGAAAGGTACCGCCAACATTTCAGACATCAGAAAAATCCTGACCCGATTTCTAGGCGAAAAGAAAACCAGGCAGGCGCTGAAAATATTTAATCTCAAGTACAATATTTCTGATGAAAACGACAGCGCCGATTCCCGGTTCATCAAATTTTCAGAGAACCTTCTCAGTGGAAGAATCGGTACTGCCTCGGCAAAAATTTTAATTGAAGGAGTTACAAAAGAAGATAAAATTACACTGCCCGAAGTTTTGAAAATTCTGGAAGAAT
>NZ_DAMBHK010000134.1:0-2295 GCF_032060305.1 Kaistella sp.
ATAACGTTGGTCGTTTTCGTGATTTTTGCCGTGGTTGCGATTAAGAATATTAAACTTAATATGAATCATCTTTATGCTTCTGTATGTTTGGTTTTGGCGGTGTATTTTGTGTTTAAAAATAATTGATGATGAAGATTCAAAATATATTGCGCTTTCTTATTTTGTGCGTGACTTTCGCATTTTCAATTTTCATAAATTATGAAAACCGAACCTATGACTGGGATTTACCGGGCTATGTCGGAAGTGTTTTGGCGGCTGAATTTCCCGGGAATTTTGATAAAGTTCATCAACTCACGTTCCAGTCAATAAAACAGGAAGCTCCAGAAAGTGAATTCACCCATATCATCAAAGGAAATAATGCGAGGAAATCCTTTTATGAAAATGCGCAGTCATTCTCTGAACAGTTGCCGTATTATCAGGTTAAAGTTTTATTTGTTGCCGCAATTGATTTCTTCTACAAATTGGGATTTTCTTTGCCAAAATCGGTTTTGGTGACCAATTTAACGAGCTGTTTTCTTGCAGGAATTTTTGTTTTCTTAATTCTGGGACATATTTTTCCGCAGAGAGGTTGGTTGGTTTTTTCGCTTTCGCTCTTCATTTTTTTACTTCCACTCTTTTCGGATTTAGCCATCGCACCAAATCCTGATATGTTTGGTTTTATGGTTTTGCTGGCTTTTTTCTATGCTTATTTAAAGAAGTATCCGTTATTGTTGAGGTTTCTTTTGCTGGTCTGTCTAGTTCTAATCAGAGCAGATTATTTGATTTTCGGGTTAAGTTATCTCTTATTTGAATTATTAGTTAATTATTCAAAATCTAAGAAAGTTGATTTTAAAATTATTGGGTATTCATTGATATTGTTCGCGCTGTATTTTTCCCTCATCAAATTTTACCATTATCCAGGTTGGAAAGATTTGTTTTACGATTCTTTCATCAGCAGAAGGAATTTTATTTCTAAACAGAACCCCGACTTTACTTGGAGAGAATACACCAATGTTGCTTTCGGAAACTTGCTGAACATGAAAAAAGTAATTCTGTCCTCATCAATTTTAATGATTGCTTCGCTTTATCTCGGAAAAAAGAAAGAAGAAAAGCTGTTTGCCATTCTTCTTTTTGTGAATATTTATATGAAGTTCTTCTTATTTCCTGCGGCGGGACAGTTTCGTTTTTTCTTTCCGTTCATTATTTTGCAACTGTTTTGGATGTTTATTTTGATGCAAAAAAATCTTAATAACAAATTCCTGAAAACAGTTTTTGGTCAATAATTATGGTCTTAAAATCTTTTCCATCGCTTTTCCTTTTGCCAATTCATCCACCAATTTATCCAAAAATCTAATTTTCTGCATTAAAGGATTTTCAATTTCCTCCACACGGTAACCACAGATGACGCCCGTAATTTTGGAAACATTAGGATGGAGTTGCGGAGCATTCTTAAAGAAATCCTCAAAATTGGTTTTGTCTGCAATGATTTTATGTAAAGTCGCTTCATCATATCCCGTTAACCAAAAAATAACTTCGTGAAGTTCGGCAATGGTTCGTCCTTTTTTCTCCACTTTTGTCATGTAATGCGGATAAACTGAGGCGAACGACATTTTGAAAATGCAGTTATAATTTTTCTCATTCATAAACTAAATTTAACAAAAAAACACGCCTTAAAAAAAGCGTGTTTTAAAATTTAGGAGACCTAACAAGTTTTTAAAAGATTGTTAGGTCTTATTTTTTACGATTATCTTTCCAAAATCCTCATCACCGCCTCTTTTACAGCAGCAGCATCGATTTTATATTTCTTCATCAGTTCCGCCGGTGTTGCTGATTCACCGAAAGTATCGTTTACTGCAACAAATTCCTGGATTGTAGGTCTTTTTCTGGCTAACATACCTGCAACCGATTCGCCTAAACCACCTAAATAATTATGCTCTTCAGCGGTTACGATTTTGCCGGTTTTTTCAACAGATTTCAGAATAATTTCTTCGTCCAGAGGTTTAATGGTGTGAATGTTAATCACCTCACACGAAATTCCTTCTTTTTCCAGTTCATCTGCAGCAAGCAGAGATTCCCAAACCAAATGTCCGGTCGCCACGATGGTTACATCGGTTCCTTCCTGTAAAAGAATTCCTTTTCCGATTTCGAAAGGCATATCTTCCGGAATGAAGACCGGAACTACAGGTCGCCCGAATCTTAAATAAACCGGACCTTCGAAATCTGCGATGGCTAAAGTTGCAGCTTTGGTCTGGTTGTAATCACAAGTATTAATAACCGTCATTCCCGGAAGCATTTTCATCATTCCGATGTCTTCCA
>NZ_DAMBHK010000135.1:0-2206 GCF_032060305.1 Kaistella sp.
TAAGGTACACTGAACACGAACTTACCGCGCTTTATCGATATAGTTTGCGTGCTCTATTTACCAGTGTTGTTTTTAACAGGTTTGTAAGTGTGGGGCAGGTTGGCTATAAGGTATTTTTCCAATTTTTTTCGGTCTGCTTCAAGATCCAGAGGGTATTCGGTAGTGTTGGCCAGCAGTTTGTCGCCATATTCGTCGATGGTACATATGAATTTAGCAGGATTACCCGCATAAACCGTGTTGTCCGGTACTGAAGAACTAACAATACTCAACGATCCGATAATACAGTTGTTTCCTATGGAAACGCCCGGCATTATAACGCTTCCTTTACCGACGAACGAATTACTTCCAATGCGAATTCTTCCAAAATTTCTGCCGTTTTTATACCGTTCAATTCTTTTCGTAACTCTGGCGTCCCCTCCATGGTTGATGAAACCCACATTTTCTGCAATGGTAACATGATCGCCTATTTCTATGAGGAAAGGTTCTGAGCCGAAGTTCGGTATGCCCTGCACGAAGAAATTTTTTCCTACTTTCATCCCTTTGCTTTTTGCCACTTCAATGCTAGCAATTTTCACCATATTGTGGTAAATATCCCGAATTTTTAAAAGTATTCTATAGAGAAAAATCATCGTTATTTTTTTGCTAAATTAATGATGATTTTTTCAACTTTATTAAAAATCTTTCGGTTATCGAACTGTTCTTCAATATTGATCAGGTTTTCTTTGATATTTTGAACGAAAGATTCGTTGGTTAAGAATTTCTTCATCGCCTCATAAATTTCTGAGGTTTCGTAACGGATCAGGTGGCCGGTTTTGCCGTCCTCAATCATAAAGTCAAGATCGCCAACCCTTGTTGCTATAATAGGTTTTTCCAAAATAAGTGCTTCCGAAATTACCAGAGGCCAAGCTTCAGATTCGGAAGGCAAAATGAAGAAGTCTGCATTTCTAATGTAAGGGTACGGATTCATTTTGTTGCCGGCGAGAATAAAAGTTTCTTCAACGCCAAGCTTTTTCTGCTGGGACAAGAGGTTGGTAAGCTCTTCTCCGTCGCCTATAATCACGACTGAATGTTCGAAGCCATCTTTTAAAAGCCGGTGATGCGCGTCCATCAGTTTATGGTAGCCTTTTCTGGTGTGAAGTCTGCCCACGGAAACAAAAACCGGTCTGTTTTTAAAATCGGGAATTTTTTCCTCACTTTTTTTCCTTATTTCGTCGACAGGAACTGCGTTGACAATCACGCTTTCAGGTGGATACGGGAGGTTGGGATAAGTGCGGTGCATAATCTGCATGATTTTTTCTGAACAGTACACCATGTAATCGAACTGAGGAAAATGCCTGATAATTTTGGGAACTAATGGCTGAAGCTTTGGCAAATCAATCTCAGAGTGGAACCAGCCGATCTTTTTAGAATTTTTATTGGTGGATTGTAAAACCGAATCAAAATCATTATAAGTCATGGCGATTTCGATATCGTAATTTTCTTTCAAAATTTCTTTATCAATGATTTCCGGGCTTTTTCTAAATTTTTCAAGTTTTATTATTCTTTTGAAAAGTTGAAATTTTTGAAGAAGATAATTTTTCGAAAAATCTTCTTTTCCTTCTGCCAAATAAATTTTACGGACATGATGGGGAAATTCATTTCGCAGTTCTCCTTGGTTTAAGCTCAATAAAACAGTCATGTCAAATTTTTCTTTGTCCAGATTATTGAGCAGGCTGAGCATCACTTTTTCAACTCCACCCATTTCCATGGATCGGTGGCGAAAGAGGATTTTTATCTTTTTTTGTTCAGGTAGCATTTAAGAAAAACTTTGTAGAATAATTTTCAGTTTCTTTTTAATCCGATAAGTTAACGAATTTTGATATTCCAGTAAAGCAAAAATTTCCTCAGCTGTCGGGTAGGTTTCGGGAACTTTTTTACGATGAATGATTTTTAAACCCCTTCTCTGCATGCTGTCCCAAATAACTTTCCCCCAGTATTCGTAGGATTTTTTCTTATTGTCGTTCTGCGAAATACCTCCGGAATGGGTGCGGTACAGGTAATTGATTTCATTGATGAATTTAAAATTACCTTTTTCATACATTTTCAAATAGAGATCCTGATCTTCGGAGATTCTTAGTTCGGGATTCATCTTTTCGGTCTGTAAATAAATATTTCTCCTGAAACACACGAAATGATTAACGACAATAGGGCAGTTAAAGAAATAAGG
>NZ_DAMBHK010000136.1:0-2187 GCF_032060305.1 Kaistella sp.
TCATGAAATTAAATATGAACAAATATAAATATTTTGCTTTGGACTGAAAATTGAAATACTTATTTAACTTTTAGTTAAATTTACCATCAAAACACCGAAAGCATCTCAATGAAGATTAAGGAAGAAGAAATTATCCGGCTGATGTCTGGCGAGAAATCCCGTGAAAAAGGAGTCCGCCTGATGATGGATGCTTATCAGAGTAGGTTGTATTGGCATATCAGAAGAATTATTGTAGATCATGATCTGTCACAGGATGTTTTGCAGGAAACTTTTATAAAAGCTTACCAAAACTTTCACCAGTTTAAGCAGGACAGCCAACTTTACACCTGGCTCTACCGGATTGCTACCAACGAATCGCTGCAGCAGCTTAACAAAATGAAAAAGATGCAGAAATCGGATGAAGATGCAGAATACCATCTCCAGAATCTGGTAGCAGATAACGTATCTGCAGAAGCCGACGAGATTCAGGTTTTACTGCAGAAAGCAATCCATTCGCTGCCCGAAAAGCAGAAGCTCGTATTCAATATGAGATATTATGAAGATTTACCTTACGAGGAAATCTCAAAAATTCTGGATATGTCGGTAGGTACTTTAAAAACAAATTACCATTACGCGAAACAGAAAGTAGAAGATTATATAAAGTCAAATTATACAGAATAAATTTTTTCGAGAATGAAAAATTTGGATATTGAGAAATTAGAACGTAAAAATATTTACACCGCACCCGATCATTTTTTTAATGATATTCAGGCCAAAGTGTTGCAGGAAACTGTTCACCAGAAGCCGGCCAGGGTTTTTAAGATGAATTGGGCTTACGCTGCAGCTGCGGCAGTCGCGATGATTTTCGGGATTACATTCTTTGTGAATCAGGGTGGTGAAGAAAATACCGCAGTAACTGAAAATCAGGCATTAGCAGTGAACGCGCCGGCTGTCAATACATCACCACAAACTCAATTACAAAATGAAGCGACAGTTGCCTATAAAATTTTAGAAAACGATTTAACTTCTGCTGCATCAGTTAATCAAAAAGGAAACAAAGAGCAATTTGCAGTTTCTACCAAAGCAGAAACAAGCGCAGAAGTTCAGAATAAGACAAAAACACTAAATCCTGAAGTGCAGGTAGATCAAATTCTGGCTGGGTTTACTTCGGCAGAACTGGCAGATTTAGGAAAAAATACTGAGCAGGACATTTATCTGGATTTGTATTATTAAAAAGGAAACCACTATGAAAAAGATTTTATTATTACTCATCGCAGTATTCTCTGGCTCACAACTCAGTTTTGCACAGGAACAGAAATACGACTGGAAGAATATGAAGCCTGAACAGCGAAAGGAGGTCATCCAGAAAATGAGTCCGCAGGAAAAAATGTCGCTTTTGAAGCAGTTCCGCGAAAACATGATGGTTTCAGAATTGGATGTGCCGCAAACTGATCAGCAGGAATTTAAAACGCTGTATGCGGAATATCAGGAAAAACAGAACAGTATTAAAAGCAGGTTTAAGCCCAGCGAAGACTACGAAAATATGAGTGATGACGAAGCAAAAAGAAAACTCAATGAAAGTTTCGATATTGGGCAGCAGCTTTTAGACAACAGAAAAATATACGCGCAAAAATTCATGAAGGTTCTTAAACCACAGCAGGTTTTGCAAATGTACCAGACAGAAGGTAAAATGCGCAGCAAGATATTAGACAAAAAACAAGACGGGCGCTCCAACAGCCCGCAGAGCAGGCGACCATAATAGTTTATTTTTTTAATGTTTGAGCGACCTCTACAAATTATTTTGCAGAGGTCGTTCTTTTTTTGGGCGATCCCCTCGCAGCCGCTGAAGCCGTTCCCGGGTCGGGCTATCCGCTGCAACTCCTCACGCCACAGCAATCCCAACGCTGTTGCGGGGTTTCCGCTGCTATCCCTATCGCGAAACCCAACTTGAAATAGTAAGAAAAATTCCGGGAAAAAACACTAAATTTGCCCACTATCTGAATATTCAATGAAAAACATACGAAACTTTTGCATTATTGCACATATCGACCATGGTAAGTCAACGTTGGCAGACAGACTTTTGGAGTATACCAATACGGTAACCCAAAGAGAACTGCAGTCCCAAACCCTGGATGATATGGATCTGGAAAAAGAACGCGGGATTACCATTAAATCCCACGCCATCCAGATGGATTACGAACTCAACGG
>NZ_DAMBHK010000137.1:0-2092 GCF_032060305.1 Kaistella sp.
TCCCCATATCCGCGCATGATTACCGTATCGTTATCATTGATGAATTTTCTTTCTTCGCCATTGTTCAGTTTCAAAGGATTTTGGCCTCTCCACGTTAACTCGAGCATCGAGCCGTACGCGTTTGGATTTTCCCCCGAAATCGTTCCTGAGGCATACACATCGCCAACTTCTACATTACAGCCGTTTACGGTGTGGTGTGCGAGCTGTTGCGCCATATTCCAGTACATAAATTTGTAATTGCTCTGTGAAATAAGATTTTCTGTTCCGTTTTCCGGTTTCAGATAAACCTCGAGGTGGATATCATAATTTTTATTTCCTTCAAATTTTAAATAATCTAAAACTGCCGGTTCCTGAACTGGAGACGGTGTTCTGAAAGGCTCCAGCGCTTCCAAAGTGACCACCCAAGGTGAAATTGAACTTCCGAAATTTTTACCTAAAAACGGTCCAAGCGGAACATATTCCCAACTCTGAATATCTCTAGCTGACCAGTCGTTGAAAATTACCATTCCGAAAATCGCGTCTTCAGCTTCTGCTGTGGTAAGGCTTTCGCCCATTTCGGTATGTTTGTTTACAATAAAAGCCATTTCAAGCTCAAAATCCAGCTGTTTCGATGGCCCGAAAACAGGCGAATCAGCATCTGCAGGTTTAGTCTGGCCTTTCGGACGGATGATGTCGGTTCCTGAAACTACAATGGAGGAAGCCCGCCCGTGATAACCTACCGGAAGATGCTTCCAGTTTGGCAAAAGTGCGTTGGCGGGATCGCGGAACATTTTCCCAACATTCGTTGCATGCTCGATGCTGCTGTAAAAATCGGTATAATTCGGAATGTGAACCGGCATCATCATCTTCACTTTATCGAGGTCGTAAAAACATTCTTCTTTTGTTTTTTCGTCGTTGGCAAGTTTGGAATTTTCATCAAGCAGTTCCTGGATTTTCAAACGTACGGCATTGGTTACCGGTTTCCCCAGTTCGATGAATTCATTCAGCGTGTAGGCTTCGAAAACGTTATCATTCAACCCTTCAATATCATCAAAAAAGCCATAGTCGTACAGTGTGGCCAGGTCGATCACCAAATCGCCGATCCGCGTGCAGCAGGCGATATATTCCTGCCCGAAAACCGCCACTCCAAATGGAATGTTATGAATTGAAAAATCTGAGTTCTGATCGTAGTTTACAAAAGATGTCATAATATGTTTTTTAAAAGAAAGGTTCAAAGTAATAATTTTATTACACCTTGAACCCTTCGTTATTATTTGAGATTTGTTATTTATTAAAAGCACTTTCTTCAATCCAGCGCTCTTTGGTATTGACGTCGATGAGATAAAGCACTTTTTTCTGCATGGTCATGAGAAAGGTTTTGGTAATTGCCAACGCAATTTGTTTGCCTTCGAGTTTATCGGCGCGCAAGGAAATAATGTTATGTCGCGAACGGACAACATCTCCGGAAAAGACGTTAGAAGAAGTTTCGCCGGTCTGTTTATCATCAAACATTTCCACATAAGTTGCCTTATTACCTTTGATGATGACAAAACTTCTTTCGGTGTGATCTTCAAAATCTTTAATCAGAACAAACTTTGCATCGTCAATATTTACATCTTTAAGGTTTTTATTGACGCCGCGTTTCTCTTCCAACCGGTCGAGAATCGCGTTGATACTGCCGTATTGAGCTTTGATGCTGACCGCGGATGCAAAGATGAGTGCAATTAAAATTATTTTTTTCATCGTATTGGAATTGAAGGATTTTGGGAGTCTTTATTTTAAAGATTTCCTCTTCTTTCCTGTTCTTTTTCCAGTGCTTCAAACAACGCTTTGAAATTTCCTGCGCCGAAACTTTGTGCGCCGTGTCTTTCAATAATTTCGAAGAAAAGGGTAGGGCGGTCTTCCACCGGTTTTGTAAAGATTTGAAGGAGATAGCCTTCTTCGTCACAGTCGATCAGAATGCCTAGTTCTTCCAGTTTTTTAAGGTCTTCATCAATTTGGCCTACTCTTTCCGGAACCATTTCATAATAAGCATTTGGTGGAGCCGGTAAAAACTCAATTCCACGAGCTTTCAGCTCGGTTACTGTTCTGATGATGTCTTTCGTAGCTACTG
>NZ_DAMBHK010000138.1:0-2057 GCF_032060305.1 Kaistella sp.
CTTTGGATGATGCGAAAAAACTCTATTCAGGTTTCGATTTGGTGAATGCAATGACATCGGTTTCGATGACAATTAATGGTCCCGCGCCAATGTTGCTCGCGTTTTTCATGAATGCAGCCATCGATCAGAATGTTGAAAAATACATCGAAGAAAATAATCTTTGGGATAAAGTTGAAACGAGATTAAAAGAAAAATTTGATGATAAAGGTCTGAAAAGACCCGTTTACAGCGGCGAACTTCCGCCTTCTAATAATGGGTTAGGTTTAAAATTATTAGGACTTACCGGCGACGAAATTTTAGATGCAGAAACCTATGCTAAAATTAAAGCCGAAACCATCGCAACAGTTCGTGGAACGGTTCAGGCGGATATTTTGAAGGAAGATCAGGCGCAAAACACTTGTATTTTCTCTACCGAATTTGCCTTGAGATTGATGGGCGATGTTCAGGAATATTTCATTAAAGAAAAAGTGAGAAATTTTTATTCGGTTTCGATTTCCGGTTATCACATCGCGGAAGCGGGCGCGAATCCGATTTCTCAATTGGCATTTACCTTGGCAAACGGCTTTACTTACGTGGAATATTATCTTTCACGAGGAATGCATATCAATGATTTTGCACCGAATTTATCCTTCTTTTTCTCCAACGGAATCGATCCGGAATATGCGGTAATCGGCCGTGTTGCGCGTAGAATTTGGGCAAAAGCAATGCGCGAAAAATACAACGCCAACGAAAGAAGCCAGATGTTGAAATACCATATTCAAACTTCCGGACGTTCGCTTCACGCGCAGGAAATTGATTTTAATGACATCAGAACTACTTTGCAGGCGCTGTATGCGATTTACGACAACTGCAACTCGCTGCACACCAACGCTTACGACGAGGCGATCACCACACCAACCGAAGAATCGGTGAGAAGAGCGATGGCGATTCAGCTAATCATCAACAAAGAACTTGGTTTGGCGAAAAACGAAAATCCGTTGCAAGGTTCTTTCATTATTGAAGAGTTGACCGATTTGGTGGAAGAAGCTGTTTATGCGGAATTCGACAGAATCACCGAGCGTGGCGGCGTTCTCGGCGCGATGGAAACCATGTACCAGCGATCCAAAATTCAGGAAGAATCCATGCATTATGAATGGCTGAAACATACCGGCGAATACCCAATTATCGGGGTAAATACTTTCCTTGGAAAAGACGGTTCGCCAACGGTTTTGCCGGGCGAAGTCATCCGTTCAACTGAAGAAGAGAAGCAACTGCAGATCAAAAATCTGGAAAATTACCAGAACGCAAATGCCGCAAACACCGAAAATGCTTTAAAACAACTGCAGCACGGCGCCATTAATCAGGAGAATCTTTTTGAACTGATGATGGATGCGGTGAAATACTGTTCTTTGGGGCAAATCACGAATGCGTTGTTTGAAGTCGGCGGAATGTATAGAAGGAATATGTAGGTCCAATATTATTTTATATTTAAAAGCCGTGTTAAAGTTAATGCTTGACACGGTTTTTGCTTTAGAAATTTTAATTCAAACTTTCGGTAATGGTGTTAAAAATTTACTCTCAATATTTCCTTTTTCTCTTCTTCATTATAATTTCTTGTAAATCTGAACCCGCAAAAATCGCGGATGAATCAGTCACCCGAAATGAAATTATCGATAGCACCATTACCGCCTTCCAGAAAAAATTACTGGCGCAGCAGATCGATTCGGTATTTTCTAAAACGAAATTCAACGGAAGTATTTCTATCGTACAGAACGGCGAAAAATTATATGAAAAGGAAAATGGACTTGAAGATTTTAAAACGAAAGCTAAACTTGACAGCAATTCGGTTTTCGCGATTGGTTCGGTGAGCAAGCAGTTTACGGCCGCGATGATTTTAATGCTGGAAGATCAGGGAAAACTCAATACTAATAATAAAGTATCTAAATTTTTACCCGAATTTCAAAATAAACAGTTTGAAAGCATTACTGTTCATCAGCTGCTGAACCACACTTCGGGAATCAGCGATTTTGGGAGCGGACTTCAGTCGAAACCCGGTGAAAGTTTTAACTATTCCAACA
>NZ_DAMBHK010000139.1:0-1982 GCF_032060305.1 Kaistella sp.
TGTGAAAGTCATGCGCGAATAATTATTTCTTCTTTTTATAAAGTTTTTCGTAAAGAGAAATCCACTCTTGAGGTGACATTTTTTGTGACAGTTCTGCAATTAATTCAAAAGGAATATCTTCAGGCTTTTTGAACCGGATACACGATTTTCCCATATCCAGTTTCTTTTTTGAATACTTCGGAAATTCATTCACAAACCAATCTAGCAGTTCGGGATCGGCATAAATCCCCATGTGATACAGTGCTATGAAATTCTTCTGCGATGCCAAATTGATGAAAGGAAGCGGCGTGTTTGGTGTGCAGTGATAACCGTCCGGATAGGTTTCCAAAGGGACGCTCCACCCGATCATTCCGTAAGTTAAACTTTCCTGAAAACCTTTGGGAAGATGTTCGGAAACCGTTTGGTAAAGTTTCCGGAAAGCGTCTTTTCGGTCTTCGGGAACATTTACAAGATATTCTTCAATTGAGGCTGCCGGAATTTGCATGGCTTTAATTTTTTACTAAAATACACAATCGAATCTTAAAATAAAAAATCCGGAAAAATTATTTCCGGATTTCTTTTTATTTTTTCAGATACTCATCAAAGTAATCGGTTACTTTCTGCATCAGGTGAACCCTGTCTTTGCCCATCACATTATGTGCATGGCCCGGATAAACAAAATAATCAAGCTGAACACCGTTGTCAACTGCAGCCTTGAGAAACTTCATCGAATGCTGCAAAACAACAACATCATCCTGCGCGCCGTGAATCATCAGGAGTTTACCTTTCAGATTCTGCACTTTATCAAGGAGATTAGAATTTTTATATCCTTCCGCGTTGGTTTGTGGCGTATCCATATATCTTTCGGTATACATAATTTCATACATGCTCCAATCGATTACCGGCCCGCCAGCTACGCCAACTTTGAAAACTTCCGGATGTTTAAGCATGAAACTTGTCGTCATAAAACCGCCGAAACTCCAGCCGTGAATTCCCAATCTGTCGCCATCAACATAAGGAAGCGATTTCAGGTAATCTACGCCTTTAAGCTGGTCATTCATTTCAGTTTCGCCCAAATTTCTGAAAACTGCCTGTTCGAATTTCAGACCTCGGTTAGATGATCCTCTGCCGTCCATCGTGAAAACGATATAGCCGTTTTGCGCCATATATTCGTACCAAAGATTTCCGGAAGCAGGGAAACTGTTGGTCACCAACTGAAGATGCGGCCCGTTGTAAAGATAAACAATGGTCGGATACTTTTTGGTAGCATCGAAATCGGTCGGAAGAATAATTTTTCCGAAAAGAGGCGTTCCGTCATCAGCCTTTAGCGTTACATTTTTAATTTCAGGCCTTTTATAATTTTTTAAAGGATTTTCTGAAGTCAGAATGTTTTTCGATTTTAAAGTCGCTGTGTTCAAAAGATTTACAGAGCGCGGCGTAGTTGCATTGCTGTAAATATCGTAAAGCTGTGTTCCGTCTTTGCTTAAAATCCCCGTATGCATGCCGGGAGCAGCAGATAATTTCTGGGTTTTGAAATTATTCCAGTTGATTCTGTAGAGATGTCTTTCCATCGGGGATTCCTGGGTGGAAGTGTAATAAATTTCCTTCTTTTTTTCATTAAAGCCTAAGATATCTGTCACCAGCCAGTCGCCTTTGGTAATCTGAGCGATCAACCCTTTTTCAAGACTGTAATGAAAAAGATGGTTGTAACCTGTGCGCTGACTTTGCCAGATGAAATCGGTGTTGGAGTTCGGAAAAAATAATAAAGGATGCTGAGGCTCTACATATTTATCCGAAGTTTCTTCGAATAACGTTTTCACAAAATTGCCGGAAACCGCATCGTACTGGTTCATTTTCAGATGATTCTGATCGCGGTTCAGCACGCCTACAAAAATATACTTTGAATCGGGACTCCAGGTCACTGCGGTAAGATACTGCTCTTTATCTCCTTCAATATTCAGGAAGGTTTTTTTCTGGGAATTAATGTCATACACGCCCAAAGT
>NZ_DAMBHK010000140.1:0-1959 GCF_032060305.1 Kaistella sp.
TCAATAACGTGATGACGTGGAGTGATATCGACAAAATATTTGTGCCGAAAATTTCGGTAGCTGATGGTTTGATACACCGGATTTACGATGGCCTGAATAGTAAATCGTAAAATTTATTCTGTGTCAGAATCGTTGTAGCCGAAATCGATTTCGTCTTCATCATCATCCAAAAAATCAAGTTCTTCATCACGCTGCACGTAATCCTGAGGAATTCCCGGCGGATTAAATAATCCCCACTCGTCTACGATAAAATGTTTCGGATTAAAACTGGCGACCCATTCGCGGAACAGCAGACGGAATTCTTCAATCTGTTTTCTCACCATCAAGTAATAATTGGCTTCATCAAACCCGAACGCCGTTAAACTGTGATAACTTACCATGAGTTCTCTGGCGCATTTTCTGATGATGGCCGCGTTTTCCATTTTAATATCCCATAAGTTTACCGCTTCAGCACCCGAAATTTTTGCCTGAATAACTAACGTGTTTTCAAGAAGATGTGTTTTGGTATTCTGCAGATAATCGTTGTCCTCAGGAATCAAATCGCAAATGGTTCGTACGGTTTGAGAAATTTCTTCCGCTTTTTTGTACAGTGGCATCTCTTGAAGTTTTTTTCTCATGGATTAAGAATTTAACCTCTAAGTTAAGAATTTTAAAGATTATTTTTTACCCAATTCGATGATTTCCAGATTTTCGATCTGGTCTTTATTGATTTCGAAACGCATCATCGTCCGCATCTGGTGCCAACCCACTTTTCCCATTGCGCCGGGATTGAGATGCAGCAGATGGTTTTTCTGATCAAACATAGCTTTCAGAATATGGGAATGTCCTGATATAAAGAGTTTGGGAGTCTGTCCCTCGATTTCTTTTTTAGCGAGCGGAGTATATTTTCCCGGATAACCGCCAATGTGAATCATCAGCACTTCCACTTCTTCGCAGGTAAATCTTGAAACTTCCGGGAAAATTTTACGGATTTCCGTTCCGTCGATATTACCGTAAACGCCGCGCAGGGGTTTAATTTTCTCAAGGGCTTCAATCACCTCCATATTTCCGAAGTCGCCGCAATGCCAGATTTCATCCGCCTGTTTTGCATAATCCAGAATTCTTTCGTCGATATAGGAATGCGAGTCGGAGAGAAGCAGAATTTTCATGGTACGAAAATAAGAGAATTTTTTGTACCCATTATTCAAGGATGAATTTTATTCGTGCATTCGTGGCATTTATTTTAAATTTGCAGCAATGCGCTATTTCATAGAATTTTCATACCACGGCAAAAATTATTTCGGTTACCAGATACAGCCTAACGAAATTACGGTTCAGGAAGAACTGGAAAAAGCTTTATCGACCATTCTTCGCGAGGAAATAAAAACCACAGGAGCGGGGAGAACCGACACCGGCGTTCACGCAAAAAAAATCTTCGCCCATTTTGATACTGTACAGAATCTGGACGAAAATCTTCCGTATAAGTTGAACAGTTTTCTGCCTAATGATATTGCGGTAAAAAGAATTTTCCGGGTGGAGGATGATTTTCATGCCCGTTTTGATGCTACGTTCCGCACCTATGAGTATCACATTGCTTTGGAGAAAAATCCTTTTACCCAGGATGCGTCCTGGCAAATGTGGAAACGCACTCTGGACCTTGAGAAAATGAATGAAGCCTGTAAAATCCTTTTTGACTATGAAGATTTTACCAGTTTTGCTAAACTTCATGCCGACAATAAAACCAATAACTGCAAAATCTATAAAGCAGCATGGGAGCAGAACGGTGCCGAACTGAAATTCACCATTTCTGCCGACCGTTTTTTAAGGAATATGGTTCGCGCAATCGTAGGAACCATGGTGGAAATTGGCAACGGAAAAATTCAGCCTACCGACTTACGTAAAATCATTGAAGATAAAAACCGTAATGCTGCCGGAACTTCCGCTCCTCCGCAAGGTTTATTTCTGGTGGATGTAGGTTAT
>NZ_DAMBHK010000141.1:0-1941 GCF_032060305.1 Kaistella sp.
TTTTAGGGAAGGTTTCATTATTATTGGTAAGATTTTAAATTTTTCCGCCCGATACTTTGTAATATTCCAAAGCTTTAGGCAGATGTTTTTGCAAATCTGCACGTCTGCTTTCCGGACTTGGGTGTGTTGAAAGAAATTCCGGCGGGCGGTTTCCGGTTGAAGAGGCTTCCATTCTTTCCCAGAATGGCTGAGCCTGTCTCGGATCGTAACCTGCCATCGCCATTAAGTATAATCCCATTTCATCGGCTTCAAGCTCCTGCCCTCTTCCGTATTTCAAAAGCGCAACCTGTGCACCGATTGGGTAAACCTGCTGGAAGATCGAAGCCATCTGCCCACTTGTAGCACTTCCTAAAATTGCACCGCCGTACTGCGCAACCATAGCCTGAGAAATCCTTTCGTTGCCGTGCCCGGCAAGTGCGTGAGAAATTTCGTGACCCAAAACTACAGCTAATCCTGTATCATTTTGAGTGATAGGAATAATTCCTGTATACACTGCCACTTTACCGCCCGGCATTGCCCAAGCATTGACTTGCTTATCATCAATCAGATTAAATTCCCATTGGTAATTTGTAATGTCAGCTTCTCTACCAATCCCTCTGTAATAGTTGTTCGCAGCATTTTTTATGCGCAAGCCCACATTCTGAACACTTTTTGCCGCAGTTGTACCTTTAACAACTTTTGCTTTAGAAATAACTTCCCTGTACTGCTGCACTGCCATCGCGCTAATTTCCTGATCGTTGGCTAACTGAAGGGATTTTCTCCCTGTAATCGGATTTGTTGTACACGCCATCATCATTAATGATAAAGCGCCAATTCCTAAAAACTTATTTACATTTTTCATAGCTTTAATATTTCGATATAAATTCCTATTAACAATTTTTATTCCACAATTTTTTTTCAACTTTACAGCTTGCATTATTTTTGCTATGAACTTAGAAAAATCAAAATGAAAAATTTAATTAATATTTTAAGTAGTGCATTTTTACTTATTCTAATAAACTCTTGCGCAGCAACACCAAATATGCCCTCCGAAAAAGTGGCAGCGTTATTAAGGAATGGTGAATTTACCTTTATGGCCGAACAGGCGCAACCCAGTAACTATGATGTAGTAAATGTAATGAATTCTTTGCCAAGATCCAGCTCTTCCCGAATGTTAGACTTGGATTACGGCTACACCATTGTTCTTAAAAAATCTGAACTCCGTGTTGAATTGCCTTATTTTGGCAGAATGTACAGCCCAAGCTACGACACTGCAAATAATTCTTACCGGTTCACTTCTAAAGATTTTACCGTAAGTCAGCAAACGGGTAAAAAACAAAGTTCTGTTTACACCATTATTACCAAAGATCAGCCAAATATCCGAAGGATCATTATGGAAGTTTTCAGCAGTGGCAAAACCTACGTCTCAATCGATTCAAACGACAGAGCGCCTATTTCGTATGATGGCTATCTTATGGAAAATGAGGCGGCTAAGAAGTAATTATTTCTTCAGAAGCTCCTCCACGAATATTTTAGCTTCCGTGCTTGGGTTAGCCAACAGCGCGGAAGCATTTTTTTTATGCAGATCGTACGAATTCCCCACAGACTGTTCCTCTTTTGCTTTCTGCAGAATAAATTCCTGAACCCAGTAATCAAAACGTTTTTCTGCCTGAAGCTGCCGGGTTTTATCGAAACTTCCGCTTTTAATTTTCATCTGGATGAATTCATCTATTTTTTCTTGTACATCATCAAGACCTTTATTGTGAAGAGCTGAACCGAGAAGAACGGGCACTTTCCAGTTTTTTTCTTTTGAAGGTAAAAAATGTAGCGCACGCAGCAATTCCAGTTTGGTATTTTTGGCTTTCTGCTGGTTGTCTCCTTCCACTTTATTAATGAAGATGATATCGACCATTTCCATAATTCCGCGTTTAATTCCCTGCAGTTCGTCGCCACCGCCGATAA
>NZ_DAMBHK010000142.1:0-1929 GCF_032060305.1 Kaistella sp.
CTTCACAGCATAAATGTTTGGCAAAGTTTCAGTTTTTTACTCAACGGAATGGTATTTATGCTGATTGGGCTGGATCTTCCGCTAATTGTTTCCGGGCTTGGCGACACCAGCATTTATCAAGCAACGATGTATGGTGTTATAATCACCGTAGTTCTTATTATCATTAGAATGTTCGCCAGTTATGGAGCGGTTGTTTTTACTTTAATTATGCGAAATTTCATCAATGTTGCAGATAACGAGCATCCCGGTTGGAAAGTCCCAATCGTTCTCGGCTGGACCGGAATGCGCGGGGTGGTTTCGTTGGCAGCAGCACTTTCAATACCTGTGACTTTGGCGGACGGAAGCCCATTTCCTCACCGTAACCTCATCCTTTTCATCACTTTTGTAGTGATTTTACTTACTTTAGTTTTGCAAGGCTTAACACTGCCTCTTTTACTGAAAAAAGTAAAATTAAAAGATAAAGATTTCATTAAATCCGAAAAAGAAATCGACTATGAAATTCGAAGCGAATTAGCAAAAATTGCCGTTGAAAAAGTTAAGAAAGAGTATCCCGAAAAGTTGGAACAATTCCCAGCGCTCAAAGAGCAATTTCAAAGCTGGGAAAACAGAATTAACAGTTCCGAAATCATTATTAATTACCCCGAATACCAACAGATTTTTGCTGATATTTTGCAACATCAAAGAATGTGGCTTATCAATAAAAACCGAGAAGAACTCCTACTAGATGAGGAAATTGTACGAAAACATTTAAGACTGATTGATCTTCAGGAAGAGAGACTAAGTCTCGGGAAATAAATTTACTCCCAACGTTTTACTTTATAAAAGTTAAAACTTTAGGAAAAAATTATGACAACTCCATTTTTCTATTTTATAAATTTGAAGTCTTAAAAAAGTTTATATGAATACAACCTCTGTAAAAGCCTTCGGAACCGAAGCAAAAGATAAAGATTTGCAACTGATGCAAATTGAAAGAAGAGAAGTAACACCTACAGATATTGAAATCGATATCTTGTACTGCGGAGTTTGCCATAGCGACCTCCATACTGCAAGAAACGATTGGGGTGGAACTAAATATCCTTCTGTTCCGGGACACGAGATCATTGGCCGAATTACAAAAGTAGGTTCTGCAGTAACAAAATTCAAAGTAGGCGATTTAGCGGGTGTTGGCTGCCTGGTAGATTCTTGCCGAGAATGTGAGAGCTGCAAACAAAACCTGGAGCAATATTGTCTCAATGGCTCTACAGGAACTTACAACGGAAAAGATCCATTTTTGGGTGGTCATACTTTTGGAGGTTACTCCGAAAAAGTTGTGGTTGATGAAGCTTTTGGGCTACATATCCCGGAAAATTTAGATTTAAAAGCTGTTGCACCGCTACTTTGCGCTGGCGTTACTACGTGGTCTCCTCTGAAACATTGGAACGTGAAGGAAGGGAGTAAAGTTGCAGTAGTAGGATTAGGCGGATTGGGACACATGGCGATTAAACTTGCCAAAGGTCTGGGCGCCAATGTTACTTTATTTTCCAGAAGCCCCGACAAAATTCAGGATGCCCTGGATTTGGGAGCCGATGCTGTAGTAATTTCAACGTATGAAAATGAAATGAACGCCGTAAAAGGAAAGTTTGATTTAATTATTGATACTGTTCCTTACGACCACGATATTAATCCTTATATCAGCACCTTAAATATCAGTGGAACTCTTGTATTGGTAGGTTACATCGGAAAAATGGAAGATGCACTTTTCACTCCACCGATGATTGGTGGAAGAAGATCTGTAGCAGGTTCTGTGATCGGAGGAATCAAAGAAACCCAAGAAATGCTCGATTTCTGTGGCGAGAAAAATATCCTTCCGGAAATAGAAATGATCAATATGCAAAACATCAACGAAGCTTACGAAAGAATGCTGAAAAGCGATGTGCGCTATCGTTTTGT
>NZ_DAMBHK010000143.1:0-1926 GCF_032060305.1 Kaistella sp.
GTTCCGATTCCGAGAAGTGCGAGTCCTTTTTTAATGGTTTTACCAGTTAAGGCTGAGAGTTCAAGGCGGAACTGCTTCGCAACAGCATCGTCCTGTTTCAGAATCGGATTGTTCTGATAAAAAGAGTTGTAAGATTTTACCAGTTCGTAGATGTAATTGGCCACTAAAGCCGGAGAAAGACTTTCGGCAGCTTTTGAAACGACATCTTTGAAGTTGAAAATGTTCATCATCAAATCCTTCTCAGAATCATTGATTTCATAATCTGAAATTTTTTGCTCCTGATATTCCGCTTTGGCGAGCAGCGACTGGATTCTCGCGTAGGTATACTGAATGAAAGGCCCCGTATTACCATTGAAATCGATGCTTTCCTTTGGATTGAACAGCATTTTTTTCTTCGGATCCACTTTCAGCATGAAATATTTTAAAGCACCCAGACCAACGGTTTCGTAGGATTTTTCTTTCTCTTCTTCTGTAAGATTTTCGAGTTTCCCCAGTTCTTCTGCTTTTTCTTTGGCGGTATCCACCATTTCCTGCATCAGGTCATCGGCATCAACTACGGTTCCTTCGCGGGACTTCATTTTGCCTTCCGGAAGTTCTACCATTCCGTAAGAAAGGTGGTAAAGGTTTTCTGCCCAGCTATAGCCCAATTTCTTCAGGATTTTGAACAGCACATCGAAATGATAATCCTGCTCGTTTCCTACGGTATAGATAAGTTTCTGGATATTATTTTCTTTGAAACGCTGAACTGCCGTACCCAAATCCTGGGTCATATAAACCGAAGTTCCGTCGGATCGTAGCAATAGTTTATGATCTAAACCTTCGTCGGTTAAATCACACCAAATCGAGCCATCATCTTTTCGGTACAGGACACCTTTCAGCAAACCTTCCTGGATGAGGTCTTTACCTAACAAATATGTATTGCTCTCGTATTGAACCTGGTCAAAATCTACGCCCAGTCTTTTATAGGTCTGCCCAAAACCTTCGTAAACCCAGGTATTCATTTCGCTCCAGAGATTTCTTACCTCTTCATTGCCTTTTTCCCAGTCCAGAAGCATTTTCTGAGCCTCCAGAATAATGGGAGCCTGTTTCTTTGCTGCATCTTCATCATAACCCTGAGCGACAAGTGCTGCGACTTCTTTTTTGTAATTTTTATCAAATTCCACATAATAACTGCCGATAAATTTATCGCCCTTAGTTGCGGTGGATTGCGGAGTTTCTCCGTTTCCAAACTTTTTCCAGGCGAGCATCGATTTGCATATGTGGATTCCGCGGTCGTTGATGATTTGGGTTTTGATGACATCGTAACCGTCTTCTTTCAGAATCTGAGCGACAGAATATCCCAGCAGATTGTTTCGGATATGTCCCAAGTGAAGCGGTTTGTTGGTGTTGGGTGAAGAATATTCAACCATTACGGTCTGGTTTTTCTTCTCTTTATGATCAAAATTTTCTTTTACGGTATTGAAATTATCAAGGAAAAAGCGGTTCTTAATTTTTAGATTCAGGAAGCCTTTAACCACGTTGAAGTTTTCAACAAAATCAGCCTGAGTGGAGAGCGCGTCGCCCAGCTCCATGGCAATAAGGTCCGGACTTTTCTTCAGTATTTTTACCAACGGAAAAGTTACGATTGTGAAATCGCCTTCAAATCCTGTTTTGTTTTGCTGCACCTCGAGTTTTACACTGTTTCTCTGATTTACATCATCAATCTGAAAAACGGACTGGATCACTTCAGCAATTTTATCTTCAATAATTTCTTTCGTATTCATCGTCAAATTTTGAGTTACAAATATACGTAAATAAAAAAACCACTCCGAAGAGTGGTTTAAGAATTATAACTAAGTTGAATTAGTTTTTATCCCAGATAAGTTTTGTATTCATTTTGTCTCCTCCAATAGCAGCTGCAGCAGCGGCATAATTTTCAGGATTCAA
>NZ_DAMBHK010000144.1:0-1809 GCF_032060305.1 Kaistella sp.
GTCAGTTTCGAGGCATCGGCGAGTCCCATCGGGAGGTTGAATTCGGTTTTCAGCAGATCATCCACCGCACGCACAATAAAATTCACCACCGGCTGCGGCGTGTACCAAACCCCGCGGGCCTTGCGCAGCGCCGGATTGTATTTGCCCAGAAAAGTTTCGTAGAAGTGAATCACAGGATCTTCCTGCCGCGTCGATTTCCCGAAGTTCCGCATAATGGACAGCACATCACTCGCCTTGAAGATTTCAATAAGGTCATCCACAAAGATCTTCAGGTTTTCATCCAGATCGAAACCCGCAATATGCTGGAAGAGTTTCCTAAGGAAGGGATTCGACTTCGGAATCAGGTTTGCGGCTTCAAGCCTCGAGAATGTAGGCAGCGTGGGATCGTGATACCGCGCCACGAAAAGTCCGTACGCGATGGTTTGCGCATACAGGTCGGCAAAAGTATGGTTGTCGATATCGTGAATCAGCATGTCATGGAAGGCCTGTTTCTGACTCATTAAGTCTGAATGCAGTTCATGCTCTTCCTGATAATTCAGCGTTTTATAAATAATGTCGGAAATCAGTTTGGCTTTGTTGGCCATCATTTCCGCAAGGCGTTCGGAGTTTTTAATGTTCTGCGAAACCTCCTCACTGAAATCTTTAATCAGATTGGTGAAGAGCGCAAAGTTTTCTTCCTGAGGAGCAATCTCATTGCCCAGAATATCCCCGAGCGAAATCTTCGTGGTAAGTTCGCCATCCCGGTAGAATTCGAAATTCAGGTAATCGGTAATGATGAGGTTCGAAAGCGCATTTCTGTAGCGGTCGAACTGTGGCTTGTTCTTTTTATGGTCGATGCCCAGTTTCAGGTCTTTGGCTTCAATAAAACCTACAGGAATATCTTTCTTCGAAATAATATAATCGGGCGCACCACAGGCCTGCCGCTGCGGCTCGTTGATAACCGAAAACTCTTTCCCAAGAATTTCCTGCAAAAGCGTCTGCAGATCACCCCGATAGGAATGTTCGGTCGCGTTGCCGTTAAAATAAAGCTGAGAGAGTTTCCGGAGGTAGTTTTGAATCATAGTTGTACGTATGCTCAAATATAAACAATCCTGAGAAATTGTACGAATATTAAGTATAAATAAGCAAAACCAAACCGTTTCATCCTTCCCGTTATCCCAATACGTTAACCCTTAAAACCACATTCCGTGAAAACACCCACAAAGAAACCGTACGATGTTAGCGGTTCGTTGTTTTTTCTATTGTCCAATTCCTATCAATTTACTTCTTCGTTCTAATAAAATTATATCTCTCCAAATACCGTTCATTTGTCCAATTCGTTCTCTGTGTCCAATTTTCCTAAACCCAAGTGCTTCGTGAATTTTCAAACTTGCAATATTTTCAGGAAAAATTCCAGCCTGTAATGTCCAAAGTTTTTCGTTTTCACTTTCAATAATTAATTTTTCAAGAAGTTTATGTCCAATTTTATGTCCACGATTTTTGTCTGCCACATATACGCTTACTTCTGCAACACCAGCATAAACACACCGTCCGGAAATAGGTGTCAATGCAGCCCAACCAGCAACTTCATTATCTTTAATTGCAACAATTCTACAATTCTTCAAATGTCCGTTATCCCAGTCTGTGTATGTTGGTATTTCTTGTTGGAATGTTGCATTTCCAGTTTCAATACCTTGTCTGTAAATTTCAGAAACGTTTTTCCAGTCGTCTGCTGTCATAGGTCTAAAAATTATTTCCATTGTTGTCAATTTATATTTGATTACTATTCGTGAGTGTCGCTCTACAATGACCGCTAACTCTCAAATATCC
>NZ_DAMBHK010000145.1:0-1770 GCF_032060305.1 Kaistella sp.
GCATCCATTGCGGATCTAAATTCACTGATTTTTCAGGGAACCATCGACGAGGCACAGGCCGGAAAACTAAAGGAAGGCATGGAAATGAATGTGGTCATCGGTGCCCTGCAGAACAAAACATTTCCCGGACGCGTTACCATGATTGCGCCAAAAGGTAAAGATGAAAACGGAACGATTAAGTTCCCAATCGAAGGCGATGTTTTCAATAAAACCAACGAATACATCAGAGCCGGTTTTTCTGCCAACGGCGAAATTATCCTCAGTTCGCAGAAAAATGCGCTGCTCCTGGATGAAGCTTTAATTCAGTACGAAAAAGTGAACGGTAACGACAGTCCTTTTGTGGAAGTAAAACAGCCCGATGGGAAATTCAAGAAAGTTAAAGTTAAACTCGGTGCAAGCGACGGAATCAATGTTCAGATTTTATCTGGGCTTACCAAAGATTCTGAAGTGAAAGTATGGAATCCTTCCGACAAAGATAAAGAAGCACTGAAAGCGCAAAAAGAAAAATAAAATCTAAAAACCAGTATTAAATCCCGGAATTTTTCGGGATTTTTTTATTGGATTTTTTCAGAAGAACGGCAATATTCAGAAAAAGAAGAAGCAAATCAAGGGTAATCCAGATTGCTGTTTTCATGTTTTCTAGTTTCAGAATTTCGATCTGTTTTCCTGCGATTTCCGAGAGTTTCTGGCTTTGGTTAATGTAATTCTGGATTTCAATAATCTGGTCTTCATTTTTGTTCGGAACCGCATGCTGGGAGAAATATACCATGTTTTTTTTACCCATAAATCCGGCGATCCAAAATTCATCAGAATTGGTCATGTCCAGATATTCGATTCTGTAGTAATTGCTTCGGATATTGCCCACGTGCCCGGTTTCATAAACCTTAGGAGCATCTTTTTCACTGTTGATTTTTATCAGATAAAAATCCAGCGGAAATGGCAGTTTGTTAATCATCTGCACGGTTAAAGCATCTGCACGAAATGTAGAGAGGCTTTTTTTGACAAAATAATAAGTAAAAATACCGATGCCCGCTACCACAACAAAAATCCGGAATGCCTTGGTCCCCGTTTTAAAACTTCCGGTCCTAAAAACCGACAGCATTAAACCGGCACAAAGTGCAATAAACAAAAGAAAAAACACGTAAAACATTTGGTAAAGATAAAGAAAAATTGACGCAGTTGATTCGGTGTGGAAGAACAGGTTTTTGTTTAAATTATTTCAGATCCTAATTTATTATTCCATGTAAACCTTTACCCATTCCACTCTTTGTAAAATTCATCAAGGAATTGCAGCATGAAATTATGTCGCTCTTCACCGATTTCTTTTCCCTTTTGGGTATTCATTAAATCTTTCAGCAAGAGCAGTTTTTCGTGAAAATGATTGATTGTGGTTCCCTCATTTCTTTTGTATTCTTCCTTCGACATGTCCAATTTTGGAGGAATTTCAGGATGATACATCAAATTATTTTTGAAACCCCCGAAATTGAAAGTCCGAGCAATCCCAATCGCACCGATGGCGTCGAGGCGGTCTGCATCCTGTACAATTTTCAATTCCAAAGGTAAATTTTCGGTAACTTCGCCTCTGTTTTTAAAGGAAATATTTTTGATGATGAATAAAACCTGGTCGATAATTTCTTCGGAAACGTTTTCCTTTTCAAGAAATTCACGTGAAATTTTCAGGGCTAATGTTTCGTCGCCACCGTGGAATTTGGGATCTGCAATATCATGAAGCAAGGCAGAAAGTTCTACAATTTCGAGGTTACAGGTTTC
>NZ_DAMBHK010000146.1:0-1768 GCF_032060305.1 Kaistella sp.
TATGCGCCAGCTTTGTCGAAAGGTTTATAATTTTCAATATAGAAATCGATTTCTTGATCCGTCAAATCATCTGTTTCTACGTGGGTAACATCGGTTTGGGAAATGCTTTTCTGTGAATTTCTAATGGTAATTCCGGTGTAAACCTCATGGGTTTTTCCTGAAAGTTTTCTCAGCATTTGCTTTGCTTCTAAAGCATTTTTCGGTTTTCCTAACACTTCATTTTCCAGCGCTACAATGGTGTCTGCGGTAATCAGTACTTCCCCACTTTCTAGGTTTTTATAAGCATCTGCCTTTAAATCAGAAAGATATTCGGCGATTTTTTCGACCCGCAAATTTTCAGGATACACTTCATCACAATCTACAGAAACGACTTCAAAATCGAAACCTAAAGCTTTTAAAAGTTCTTTTCTTCTCGGGGAATTGGAGGCTAATAATATTTTCATTCTTTAATCTGAATTAAACGCTTTTGGTATCATCCTGAATCCAGGTGTCCTGAACTTTCATCACCTGCTCGATGACATCGCGCACTGCACCTTTGCCACCTTCGATGTTTGAGATATATGCGGAAACCGCTTTCACTTCAGGAACTGCATTTTTCGGACAGGTAGCGATACCCGAAGTTTTCATGATTCCTATGTCGGGAAGATCATCGCCCATGGTAAGGATTTCTTCGTTCTGCAGACCATATTTTTTGCGGAAATCTTCATATTTTTCTAATTTGTGGGATACTTTTGCATAATAATCTTCAATACCGAGGTAATGAATCCGGTTTCTTACAGCAGGATCGTCGCCGCCGGTGATTACGCAGATTTTATAATTGTTTTTTATGGCTTTTACCACGGCATAACCGTCGAGTACATTCATGACACGGCACATGCTTTTATCGGGCATCAGGTACACGCTTCCGTCGGTAAAAACTCCGTCAACATCGAATACGAAGGCTTTTATATTTTTAAGTTTCGCTTTATAACTCATACATTTTTTTTATAGAATCGTTCATGGTTTTATAGATTTTCAGATGCTCTTCGTTGCTGATTAAATCTTCATGAAGCTGCACCACCCGTTCATCGTTTCTTACCGCCGGTCCGGTTTGGGCAGATTTAGGATCAATTTCATGGATTTTCTGAACGGTTTCGTCAATAAGCGGTAAAAAATAACTGAAAGGAATCTGCTGACCATCGGAAATCTCCTTTGCTCTGGCAAAAAGATGATTCACAAAATTGCAGGCGAATACGGCGGTAAGATGAATATATTTTCTCTTTTCATAATCAGAAACCATTACATTTTCTGAAACCTGCGAAGCCAGATTTTTCAGCACTTCCAGATCTTCCTGGTTTTCTGCCTCCACAAAAAACGGAATCTCAGCATAATTAAGTTTCTTGGATTTAGAGAACGTTTGTAACGGATAAAAACTGGCCTTCCGGTAATTGCCTTCCAGAATTTCCTTCGGCAGCGAACCTGAAGTATGGGCGACCAGACAGTTTTCTTTACTTATTTTTTTTGAAATTTCTGCTGTTACATCATCTCTCACTGCGATTATGTAGAGGTCAGCCTCCATTATTTCATCTGTAGAATACGGAATATTGCAGTGTCCTGAAATTTCTTTCAGGGCTTTTTCGCTGCGGCCAAAAATCTGCGAAACACCAATTTTATTTTCACTAAAAGCTTGCGCTAAATGAAAGGCAACATTTCCCGAGCCCAGAATTACAATCTTCATGAAATTAAATATGAACAAATATAAATATTTTGCTTTGGACTGAAAATTGAA
>NZ_DAMBHK010000147.1:0-1751 GCF_032060305.1 Kaistella sp.
ACCAATATCGGTGTTTTTCGGGAATATGTTTTCAATTATCTTAAAAATAACCGCAACATCGATCAGGAAGGAACAATTCTGGTTCGCCAACTCGAAAATACACCGCAGGGAATGCCGCTGGAGATTTATTGCTTTACCAATGATTCGCAATGGGCGAATTATGAGGAAATTCAGGCTGATATTTTCGATCACCTTCTTGTAGCTTCAAAGGAATTTGACCTTGAAGTTATACAGTTTGCAAAAATTCAATAACGATGACAAAACTTAGTGTAAATATCAATAAAATTGCCACCCTCCGAAACGCCCGCGGTGGCGACCTCCCCAGTGTAGTAGAAGCTGCGGTAAAACTTCAGGAATTTGGTGCGCAGGGAATTACGATTCATCCACGGCCGGACGAAAGACATATTACCCGAAAAGATGTGTATGATCTGAAACCTTTGGTCAGTACAGAGTTTAATATTGAAGGAAATCCGCACCGTCCGTTCATCGATATGGTTCTCGAAATTAAGCCGGAGCAGGTGACGCTGGTTCCGGATGCTGATGACGCCATTACCTCCAACGCAGGCTGGGATTGCGAAATGCATCTCGGTTTTTTGAAAAATGTAATTTCAGAGTTTAAAAAAGCAGGAATCCGAACCTCAATTTTCCTTGATCCAAATCCGGAAATGGTAAAATTCGCTGCAGAAACCGGCACCGACAGAATTGAGCTGTACACAGAAGCGTACGCTAAAAACTACAGTCGAAATAAAGAAGAAGCTATAAAACCGTACGTAGAAACAGCAAAAGAAGCGGAAAAATATGGTCTTGGCGTTAACGCAGGACACGATTTAAGTCTGGAAAACCTGAAATATTTCTCAGATCAAATCCCGAATCTGCTCGAAGTTTCAATAGGACACGCTTTAATTTCTGAAGCGTTGTATATGGGCATGGAAAATACGGTTCAAGCTTATCTGAAAAGATTGGCCAAATGGTAAAAGTAGTGTGAAGCGGGCTTTAGCCCGTTTTTTATATTCAGTATTTATTGGCTTTTCGCCGAAATTTATGTTAATTTTGACCTTTAAATTATTATAAATGGAAATTTTACACTCTAAAATCTACGGGCAGGACAAACCGGGAACTCCGCTCCTCGTTTTTCACGGCCTTTTCGGTATGCTCGATAACTGGGGAAGTTTCGGCAAAGAAATGGGCGAGTTTTTTCCTGTTCACCTTATCGATTTAAGAAATCACGGGAAAAGTTTCCATTCTACAGAAATGTCTCACGACGATCTTGCGCATGATATTTTCCATTATATGGATTTTCATCACATCGAAAAAGCCAATCTTCTGGGGCATTCTCTTGGCGGAAAAGCCGTGATGCAATTTGCTATTAAATATCCCATTAAAGTACAGAAATTAATTGTTGTAGATATTTCTCCCAAAGCTTACCCGCCACATCATCAGGGAATCCTGAAAGCGCTGGAAAGTGTAGATTTTGAAAATTTAAACACAAGACAGCAAGTTGAAGAAGTGCTGCAACAGTATATTCCGGAAAAATCGGTTATTCAGTTTTTGACAAAAAATTTATACTGGACTGATGATAAAAAACTGGCCTGGCGCTTTAATCTGAAAACCCTTTCGGAAAAATACAGCGAGTTTGTTTCGAATGCAATAAAATTCGGTGTGTTTTCCGGAGAAACTCTTTTTATTGCCGGTGCAAAATCAAATTACATTTTGCCACAGGACGAATTTCAGATCAAGCAGCAGTTCCCGCA
>NZ_DAMBHK010000148.1:0-1735 GCF_032060305.1 Kaistella sp.
GCAGTTTTTTATTTTTTGGCTGCGGGCATCTGCCGGAGAAAAATTAATCCCGCCAGAATAATTACTCCTCCAAAACCCTGCATCAAAGTAAGTTTTTCCCCATCCAAAAGTCCCCAGATAATCGCCACAACCGGCATTAGCAACGTAACGGTAGAGGCAAAAAGCGGAGTTGAAACACTCAGAAGTCTGTAATTAAGCATCATCGCCAGGCCGGTTCCGAAGATTGAGAGCAAACTTACAAAGCCAAGCCCTTCCCATAAACTGCTGTTTAGCTGAATATTATTAAAAAATCCGGCAAATACCAGCGCAACTACCGATGGAAGAATCAGAACAAATGAAAAGACAAATGCAGAAAGAATTTTTGCAGGAATATCACTGAGTTTAGATTTTACCGTCGTGGTACTTATTGCATACATTAAGGTCGCCAAAAGCAACAGTAATATCGGAATCAGTTTGAACTCGCCGCCTTCGCCACCGGAAAACGCCAAAATACACGCACCGGTAAAACTGATGATAACGCCTACAACCTGTCTTTTGGTGGTATGAAATTTCCAGAGCAGCGCGCCCACAATAATCACGAAAATCGGCATCATCGAGTTGATGATTCCCGCAATGCTGCTGCTTACCTCGGTTTCCGCAATCGGGAAAAGAAACATGGGAATGAAATTTCCTGTCACTGCAGCGAGTATGAGCCATTTCAAATGTTTTTTTGGAAATTTCCTGATGTTGAGAATTGCCAAAGGAAGCAGAATAATTCCGGCAATCAAAACGCGCAGCGCGCCTACTTCATACGGATTGAAATGCTCCAGTGATTTTTTTATCAGTATAAATGAAGAACCCCAAATAACGGAGAGCAACACCAGTAAAACCCATTTTTCTTTTTCAGGATTCATTGTTTCTTTTTAAAATATTTAAATATTCAAGTTTGGGAATCATGCGTGCGCCCAGACTTTCGAGATGCTCAGAGTGAATCTGACAGTCGATTAGTTCCAGATCTTTATTCTGCAGGATGAAATTTAGAAATCCGGCTTTTGAGGCATTGCTTACTTTGGCGAACATACTTTCGCCACAAAACACGTTTCCGATCTGAACTCCGTAAAAGCCACCGACGAGTTCTTCGTTCTGCCAGACTTCATAACTTTTCGCAAAACCATGTTCGTGGAGCTTTGTAAATGAGTCTATTAACTCATCGGAAATCCAGGTTCCGTTCTGATCTTTTCTGTATGCGTTTTTACATTGCAGCATTACTTCGCGGAAGCATTTATTTTCGGTAAAAGTAAAGACCTGATCTCTCAGGATTTTCTTCATTGATTTTGAAACCTTCACCTCCGCAGGAAAAAGAACAAACCTGGGATCCGGGCACCACCAGAGAATTTCTTCGCCTTCATTAAACCAGGGAAAAAGCCCCAACTGATAAGCGAACAGAATCCTTTCGGGAGACAGGTCGCCACCCACGGCCAGCAAACCGCTTTCCGAATTCATCAATTCAGGATCAGGAAAAGAAATTTCATGGGGATCGAGAAAAACCATTTTTCAAAAATTAAATCCTGCGCTTCGGAAAAGGCAGGATTTTACTATATTTTTTTGATATGACTGATTTAGAAAGGTAAATCGTCATCTTCTTCAGCGAAAACATCGGTATTGGACGCTGCAGGTTTCGATTCTGCCGGACGTGCCTCAACAGGTTCATTGAAATTTCCACCGTCTACTTTTTCAATTCTCCATCCTGTGATCG
>NZ_DAMBHK010000149.1:0-1724 GCF_032060305.1 Kaistella sp.
GAAATTTTCGGCACAAATATTTTGTCGATATCACTCCACGTCATCACGTTATTGAAAATCTCCAGAGCCGGAACCACTACATCGGCGCGGTCTTCACGAATTGCATATCTGCTCATTCTTTCTGCAACGGTGAGGCCCTTCATTTCTTTGTAGCATTTTTTAAGATAGGCTGCCGACATCGGTTTTCCGTCTTTGGTCTTGCTCATCGAAAATATTTTGTTGATATTTCCTCCCGAACCAATAGCCACCACCGGTTTTTTACTGTTGATGTTTTTGCGGATTTCTTCTTTCATTTCTTTCCAGTGTTCGTCTTTCACCAGATTATTGAGCAACCGGATCGTTCCGATGTTGAAGGAATGTTCATACTTCATCGCTCCGTTTTCGTAGAACGTAAGTTCTGTAGAACCGCCGCCCACATCGATGTACAGATAGGCCGAATCTTTATCTAACCCTTCAGCCACATGATTTTCGTAAATTAAAGTCGCTTCTTCGTCTCCGGAAATAATTTCGATATCAATTCCCGAGGTTTTTTTTACCGCATCAATGATTTCCGCACCGTTTTTGGCATCCCGCATAGCACTGGTAGCACAGGCACGGTAATGTTCCACCTTATAAATCTTCATCAGATCGCTGAACACTTTCATCGAGCTGATGACCATCTCTTCCCTTTCCGCACCTATTTTGCCTTGTGTAAAAACATCAATCCCCAACCGCAGAGGAATACGGAGCAGATTAAGCTTCATGAATTCCGGCTTGCCTTTTTTGGGCTCGGTTACTTCGTTGATTAAAAGGCGGGCCGCATTACTCCCGATATCGATGGCTGCAATTCTCATCATTAATTCATTTAGAACATCATTAATTCTTTAAAGGAAGGAAGCATCAAAAGAAAACGGCAACAGATCGCGGATCGATTTGGTTTTGAAAATTTCGCCGTCCAGCGAGGCAAAATATATTTCAATACCTTCCTTCTGCTTCGCTTCATACTCCAGAATCGACTGTCTGCACGCGCCACAGGGAGGAATCGGCGTAGATGAAACTGCTTCTTTCGGCGCACCAATCACAAAAAGCTTCTTCATTTTCACATTCGGAAAATTGGCAGCAGCCCAGAAAATGGTGGTCCGTTCTGCGCAGAGTCCAGAAGGATAGGCCGCGTTTTCCTGGTTGCTTCCCGTGATAATCTCGCCATTCTCCAGTAAAATCGCACAGCCAACGTGAAAATGAGAATATTCGGCATAGGCATTTTCGCGGATTTTCTTCGCTGCTTCAAAAAGTTTTTTTTCCGTCGCATCAAGACTTTCGTAATTGCTGATGGCTTCGAAACTGATTTTAAATTCTTTTTCCATTAAAAAAAATTGGGGAGTAAAGATAACTTTTATTTTTGAATTAAATGTTCAAAGCCGCTTATTTATTGGGAAAAACTCCCACGCCACATTTGAATAAGACCACTGATTTTTAAGGAAATTTTAACGCAGAGGAGCGCCATTTTGGTTTAAAAATTGAATGCAACATTTTAAATTTTGAAAGTTTACCGGGCGGTAAACATGTTCTTCAACTGACCAAATCTCAAACATTAATAAAAAAATCAATATGGAAAAGAAAAAAACAACACCTCCGAAGAAAAAAGCGACTGGCGGACCCATGCAACTTCGCGATCTGTTTACAGACGGGATGAAAGACATTTACTATGCCGAAAATGCTTTGGTAAAAGCACTTCCGGAAATGTA
>NZ_DAMBHK010000150.1:0-1704 GCF_032060305.1 Kaistella sp.
TCGGTTTTATATTTTAAAAAACATAGCGTTCCTACGGAACGCACCGCTGTTATGTTATTTCATCTCTACACACATCGCGTTCCTACGGAACGCCTCCTATTCATATAAATTTTTCAACACTCATCGCTTTCCTTCAGAACGATGCAAACTATTTCACGCTTATCTTCGCCCGCAGTATGCGCCCCGGCCTGAGTGGAGCTCTTTTTGTGAGGAGGAACGACGAACAAAAAAGCGGGAACGGAGGACGGAAATAGGCGCCCAAATAAAATTATTATTCCGACGGGAACAAATCAAAGCAACACTTTCTGTTCTGATTCCGTGGAATTTTTATCAATTTTTATTTTTTCGGTATTATTAAAATCAAACTGCTGATTATTGTTGATTTCTGTATCGATAAGATCTTTCCACTTCTTTACCTTTTCAGCTTCCAAGCCTCCGTTTGTATCTCGGTCCATCAGGAGCTGCACTTTATAAAACTCATTTAAATTGTCGTTCAATATTTGACTCGCATAATCGAATCCCTTCCATAGTTTAGCCTTATGTAAAAAAAGCTCTTTCCTCATTTTGCGGGCGTAAACTTCAGCCATATCGAAATTGATTTGCTGATAGCTTAGGACGTCGTGTATATTTTTAAGATTTGGATTAATTATTGATGCCGACCGTATAAATTTATTGGTTACATTCTGGTTAAAATTTTTATTGAGTACACTGAAACCCATCAACTGCCACGATAAACTGATCTGACTTTTTACTGGATTGTCTAAATTATCCGTCGTAATTTGGTAATCTGCTATTGTGAGTTTGCTTAGATTACTCCAAAGTTTTTCGTCCTGAGTGGTGCTTTGAGCCGAAAGAACTGCCACAGAGAACAGTAAAAATATTAATTTCAAGAACTTTTTCATTCAAATGTATTTATTTTCTGACCCTCTTAGGTTTCTTGGCTTCCTCTTTTGCCTTAGCATCATCGATGGCTTTCTGGGCCTGGTTATAGAGGTAATCGGCTGGTTCGTACTTTATTTCTTCGTACTCTGGTGTATCAAGGAAAATGTCCTGCCATTTACGGAGACGGTCTTTGGTATTCCAGTTAAAATCGGGGAAAAACCGTTTTTCCCTCGCAATTTTACTCATCGGATAGACATCGGTATTAGCTCCGACATTGCAGGAAATAATCTGCACTTTGTTTTCCTCAAACTCCGCTTCTATTGTGCCACAGGTAGAAAGCGCAACTCCTATCCTTTCGGTTTCTTTGGTTTTTTCGTTCGTATCATCGGCATAGGTAATGGCCTGTGCATTACCGATGACTTTGGCCAGACTTATTTGGTTTTCCTTGTAATAAACGGTCATCAGCTTGCCTTTAATCTGGTTGAATTCATCCTTCAAGTTTAATGAATCTGCTTTGCTGATCGCGAAGGCATTTCCCACCACTTTCAAAGAATCGATGTATTCATTTTCGGTGTCGAAATAGGCTTCAATTTTATCGCCAGTGACCTGCTTTTCACCACTCCACGCAATGGGTTTTCCGAAGAGATGCATGATGCCGTCGGTTTCATTAAAACTTAGGGAATCTGCTCTAACCTGAATGTTTGACTTGTACATTCTGGCTTTCCGGTAGGCCCTGAGGAAGCTTTTTTTCTTCAAAGGATCGTTTGCGTCCAGCTTTTGGTAAGCCAGGATCCGCTGCGCAGAAAAATACATGGAATCTTT
>NZ_DAMBHK010000151.1:0-1640 GCF_032060305.1 Kaistella sp.
CTGGCGCTGTTCGGGGATTTCTACAGAACTGATGTGCTGAAAAATCCTGAAGGCAACGACCACCAGAACATCCGCAACTTTATGCAATATGGCTGGGACGGAATTGCTTTTGAGGGCCAGGCACTGGCAGAAAAGGAGTAATCTGCAGAAATGTTTGGCGTAATTCTTGAAACAGGTATTTCATAAAAAATAATTATTATGAATCCAACACTTTTAAGAAGACTCCTAATGTGGGTCGCGCCAATTGCAATAGGTTACGTCGTAAAAAAATACGAAGAGAAACAAGCCAGAAAAAAACAGGCAAAAGCACTGGCCACAAACTAGTCGCCCTGAACAACAGAAAATATCCAGCTTAATTAAAGGCTGGATATTTTTTTATGCGGTAAACCGATCGCACAAAAAACCGTAAAACTGACGAATCGCATTACGGAAAAATGAGAAGAGAAGATTCTTATGATTAATTTTGAGTACCTAAATTAAGTAAAAATGAATTTCCCTACCGACTTAGAAATCGCCTCTGCAGCCAAAATTCAGCACATCAAGCATATCGCTGAGAAAATTGGAATCGACCACGATGATCTGGAATACTACGGAAAATATAAAGCTAAAATTCCGTTATCGTATATCGATGAAGAAAAAATTAAGAAGGCAAAACTTATTTTAGTTACCGCCATTAACCCTACTCCAGCGGGCGAAGGAAAAACTACGGTTAGTGTCGGGCTGTCGGACGGGTTGAATAAAATCGGTAAAAAAGCGATTGCGGTTCTGCGTGAACCGAGTCTGGGACCGGTTTTCGGGATTAAAGGCGGCGCAGCAGGCGGGGGTTATGCACAAGTGATTCCGATGGTGGATATCAACCTGCATTTTACCGGAGATTTTGCGGCGATTGAAAAAGCCAACAACCTGCTTTCTGCACTTATCGACAATAATCTGCAGAACAAAAAACATAATCTGAACATCGACCCACGAACCATTACCTGGAAGCGTGTAATGGATATGAACGACCGAAGTCTGAGACAGATTGTAATCGGTTTGGGTGGATCGAACAACGGAATTGCGCGGGAAGAAGGTTTCAATATTACTCCGGCGTCTGAAGTGATGGCGATTCTCTGTATTGCGAAGGATTTCGAAGATTTAAGAGAAAGACTCGGTAATATTTTCGTGGGTTATACCTTCGATAAAAAACCTGTTTACGCCAGAGATTTAAAAGCTGAGGGCGCTATGGCCATTCTGTTGAGAGATGCTATAAAACCTAATTTGGTACAGACGCTGGAGGGCAATCCGGCGATTCTGCACGGCGGTCCGTTTGCGAACATTGCGCAGGGAACCAATACGATTATCGCTACCAAAACCGGACTTTCTCTGGCAGATTTCGTTGTAACGGAAGCAGGTTTCGGTGCGGATCTGGGTGCGGAAAAATTCTTCCATATTAAATGTCATTATGGAAATTTAAAACCTGATGCTTTTGTTCTTGTCGCTACCATCCGCGCCCTTCGTTATCATGGCGGCGCAACGAAAAAAGGGGAATTCGACAAAACCAATCTTCAGTTCGTGAAAAACGGCATCGACAACCTGAAAAAGCATATTGAAAATGCCTTTAAATTCGGTTTAAGACCGATTGTAGCCATCAATCATTTCGC
>NZ_DAMBHK010000152.1:0-1635 GCF_032060305.1 Kaistella sp.
TTTTCTTTAATGAAATATTCCTGAACGTCACCCATCAATCTCAAGGCAAATTCAGTAGAGAAGATACAAGTATTTTGCGCCTGATCTTCCTTCAAAATATCTGCCTGAACTGTTCCACGAACTGTTGCGATAGTTTCTGCTTTAATTTTCGCATACGTTTCCGCATCTAAAATCTCGTCGCCGGTAAGTCCTAATAATTTTAAACCTAAACCATTATTGGAAGGCGGAAGTTCGCCGCTGTATGTTGGTCTTTGTAATCCTTTGTCATCAAATTTTTGCTTTAATCTCGCTTCAACTTTATCCCAAAGATTATTTTCTTCGATGTATTTTTCAACGTTCTGATCGATGGCTGCATTCATGAAAAATGCGAGCAACATTGGCGCCGGCCCATTAATCGTCATCGAAACAGAAGTCATTGCATTCACCAAATCGAAACCTGAATAGAGTTTTTTCGCATCATCCAAAGTGGCAATCGAAACTCCGGCATTTCCGATTTTTCCATAAATATCTGGTGGAAAGGCAGGATCCTGACCGTAAAGCGTCACCGAATCGAACGCGGTAGAAAGTCTTTTGGCATCCATTTCCGCGGAAACGTAATGAAATCTTCGGTTGGTTCTTTCGGGACCGCCTTCTCCGGCAAACATTCGGGTCGGATCTTCACCGGTTCTTTTGAACGGATAAATTCCGGCGGTGAAAGGAAATGCTCCAGGAACATTTTCCTGACCTTTCCAACGAATTAAATCGCCCCAATCCTGGAATTTCGGCAAAGCAATTTTCGGAATCTTAAGTCCTGAAAGCGATTCTGATTTTGTTTGCACCTTAATTTCTTTACCGCGAACGAAGTACGAATAAGTATCCGCCTGCAGTTCTTCTTTGAAATGATGCCAGCCGTGCAGAAAAGCAGCATTTTCTTCAGTAAGCTCTTTTTTTGTTTTCAGGAAAACCTTTTCCAGTTTGTCACGCGTATGCTGATCGTCCTCAATAAGCACCCTGGAACCATCAAGGAGGTACATTTTCCTGGCAATAAGCACCTGATTTTCTACCTCTTTATCGTAATTTCTGTTGGTTTCTACAATTTCAGAGAGATAACGCACTCTTTTTGGAGGAATAATGGTGGTGTCATCGGACACATTTTGCTCTACATAGCCGCTTAAATTAAGCCCCTCAAACTTTTCATTTACTTTTTTAATCAGTTCATTAAAAAGTTCCGTAGTTCCCCAATCGTTGAATTGGCTGGCTTTTGTAGAATATACAGGCATTTCTTCCAAAGGCTTCTCGAACAGCAGATGATTTCTCTGAAACTGCTTTTTCACCGCTTGAAGTGCGTCCAAAGCTCCGCGTTTGTCGGATTTATTTAACGCAACCAAATCTGCATAATCAAGCATGTCGATTTTCTCCAATTGGGTTGAAGCACCGTATTCCGGGGTCATAACATACATCGAAACATCAGCAATATCGGTAATTTCTGAACCAGATTGCCCAATTCCGGAAGTTTCGAGAACGATGACATCGGGTTTTGCGATTTTTAAAATATTTAAAGCAGAATGAATGTGCGGCGACACGGAAACGTTGTTCTCCCGAGTTGCCATAGAACGCATATAAACGCGCGAATCATTAATCGAATTCATGCGAATT
>NZ_DAMBHK010000153.1:0-1544 GCF_032060305.1 Kaistella sp.
TTAATTATAAATTAAAAAAAGGATTAGCAGGAAGAAGGCAGTCTTGTGATATCGTGAAATCGAAATTTTCATCTGATGATCAGGTGATTTGGATGCATGCAGCAAGTCTCGGCGAATACGAACAAGGGCTCCCTGTTTTGGAAAAATTGAAAGAAAAACTTCCTCATCACAAAATTCTCATCACTTTTTTTTCCCCGTCGGGTTACGAAAATGTCATTCACAAAAATCATATTGCCGACGCCATCTGTTACCTGCCTTTCGACACCGAAAAATGGGTGAAGGAATTTACGTCCAACTTTACAACAGCCATTTTTATCACCGTAAAATACGAATATTGGTATAATCTTTTAGCAGATTTGAAACAGAAAGGTGCTGAAATTTATGTGGTTTCGGCATTGTTTTATGAAACGCAGGTTTTCTTTAAGGCTTACGGCAGATGGTTTACAGAACAGCTTAAGCAAAATGTTAACTGGTTTTTTCACCAGACAAGACATTCAACTGCACTGGCAAAAAGTATTGGGCTTCAAAACTCTTCTACAGCCGGAGATACACGCTTCGACCGGGTGAAAAAACTTCGTGAACGTGATAATACGGTGGAGTTTATTGAAGAATTTAAGCAAAACCAAAAAACGGTTATTTTCGGAAGCTCCTGGGAATCCGAAGAACGGCTGGCAGAAATTGTCGCCACAAAAAGCCGCGAAATTAAACTGATTATCGCTCCACATGATTTGAAAAGGGTAGAAAATCTCAAAAAGATTTTCCCTAATGCTGTTTTATATTCCGGAATTTCCGATGCGGGGCAGATGAAAAATACCAACGCACAAGTGCTGATCATCGACTGTATTGGTTTGCTTTCAAAGCTTTATTCTTACGCGGATGTTGCAGTGGTGGGCGGTGGTTTTCATTCCAAAGGTCTTCATAATATTCTGGAAGCGGCAACCTTCGGAATTCCTGTGCTTTTTGGTGACCAGTATTTGAAGAATCCGGAAGCTGATGATTTAATTGCGCATCATGGTGGTAAATCTTTTGAAGATGAATTTTTCGCAGCGCCTTATTTATTAAGCCTCCTTAAAGATGACGCACTTTTGAAAACAATGAGTGAAAACGCCCGAAATTTTATTGATTCGCAACCAAACGCTTCCGAAATTATTGTGAACAGGATTTTATCTTAAAAATCCCTGTCTTTTAAAGTCTTTAATAATCAGATCCAGGTGATCAGGGATGTTTTCGGATTTCAGCCAGTTGAAATCAAAACTGTTATTAATGCAGAGTTTTTCAAGATAGATATTTTCGTGGATCTGGACATCGATGGCTTGTAATAACTCATCAAACTCCATCCAGTAATCCTCGTCTGTTTTTTTGATGAGAATTAAAGCGCGGACAATTTTATTAATGAGGTAGATGTAGAGTTTATAGACATTATCAAACCTTTGCTGATTCAGTTTTTCGTTGCTTACTAAAATCTTATTCACCAAAAGTAAATGCAGCGAAATTTCCCCAAATTTATCGGTTGTCACTTTCACATGTTCGGTAATTTCAGCACT
>NZ_DAMBHK010000154.1:0-1517 GCF_032060305.1 Kaistella sp.
ATCCTGTTTTTAAAAATAAATTAAATAGTGGGTTTTGTTAAGGAACGACTAAGTATCATATAAATTAAGTGTTATGGTTCGAGCCCAGCAAGAGGAGCAAACCATCACAGAAATGTGATGGTTTTTTTGTTTTTTGATGGGTAAAGAATAAAAAAATAACCCTCAATATTATTGAAGGTTATTCAGTTACAATATTTTTTTAAATCTTCTTCACCATCTTCGCGATATTAATAATCACTTTTACTGCTTTTTCCATCGATTCCAAAGCTACGTATTCATAAGGCCCGTGGAAGTTGATTCCTCCCGCAAAAATATTCGGACAAGGCAAACCCATGTAGGAAAGCTGTGCCCCGTCTGTTCCACCCCGGATGGCCTTGATTTTAGGCTCGATGTTGGCGTCTTTCATCGCCTGTTCCGCAATGTCGATAATATGCATTTTGCCTTCAAACTGCTGCTTCATGTTTCGGTACTGTTCTTTAATTTCGATTTCAGCAGTTCCTTCACCGAATCTTTTGTTGAATTCTTCTACCTTTTGTGTCATAAATTCTTTTCTGGCTTCAAATTTATCTGCATCATGATCACGGATGATGTAGTGAATTTTTGCCTCAGAAACATCAGATTTCAAATCTGTTAAATGATAAAAACCTTCAAAACCTTTTGTAGTGGATGGCGTTTCGTTTTCAGGAAGCATTTTAATGAATTCGGCGGCCAAAAGCGAGGCGTTCACCATTTTTCCGAAAGCATAACCCGGGTGCACACTCAAACCGTGAATTTTCACCACCGCACCAGCTGCGTTGAAGTTTTCATACTCCAATTCTCCAACTTCACCGCCATCCATGGTATAAGCCCACTCGGCACCGAATTTTTTAACATCGAATTTATGTGCTCCTCTTCCGATTTCTTCATCCGGAGTAAATCCGATCGCAATTTTCCCGTGTTTAATGTCTGGATGAGCCAACAAATATTCAGCAGCAGTTACAATTTCGGCAACCCCCGCTTTATCATCGGCGCCAAGGAGCGTGGTTCCATCTGTTGTAATCAATGTTTTCCCGACATAATCTTTAAGACTTTCAAATTTTGAAGGCGATAGAATGAAGCCCGTTTCTTTATTCAGAAGAAGATCTTTACCATCATAATCGTCCCAAATCTGAGGTTTTACATTTTCGCCGTTGAAATCGGGCGATGTATCATAATGAGAGATAAATCCCACAACAGGTTCATCATCATTTTCCAGATTAGAGGGAACGTAAGCATAAATATATCCGTTCTCGTCCAGAGAAACATCGCTTAAACCCAAGGTTTTCAGTTCTTCAAAAATATAATTAGCAATGTTCCACTGTCTTTCGGTTGAAGGTGTGGTTTCACTTTCCGGATCGCTGGTCGAAAATATTTTCACGTAATTAATGAAGCGGTTCTGCAGTTTCAGTTTCCAGTCGAGGTTGAAATCTATGGTAGTCATCTGTAATAAAATTTGATTTAAACAAAGATAGCGAATTTGTATGACGGTAATGGCCGCA
>NZ_DAMBHK010000155.1:0-1514 GCF_032060305.1 Kaistella sp.
TCATGTACATGGAGATGTTTGCATGGGAGACTTTAGGAAAAAAATCATTTAAAGGTGTATTAAAAGACGAACTCTTCACACCAACGAAAGGCTTGGCAGCAAATCAGGGTCTCTACAACGGATTTTTAGCTGCAGGTCTCATTTGGTCTCTGTTGATTTCAGATTCCAACTGGTCAACTTATGTTGCCCAATTTTTTCTTGCATGCGTAATTGTTGCGGGATTGTACGGAGCTTTTTCTGCTTCCAGAAAAATATTTTTCGTGCAGGCGTTGCCAGGGATTTTGGCGCTTACTGTTTTACTTTTAAAATAATTCCGGCAGATTTTAGAAGTTCTCGTCTTCGATTTTTTCTTTAAAATCTTCAATCGTTTTTTCGATGGATTTCATGTATTTTCCACCGGCCGCGTTGATGTGACCGCCACCATTAAAATATTTGCGCGAAAACTGATTCACATCTACATCATCTTTGGACCGGAATGAGATTTTAATGAAATCCTCATAAAGATCTTCCATAAAAAATGCCGAAACCTGGGTTCCCATAATACTTAAACCATAATTTACAAAACCTTCGGTATCGCCTTTCTGGAAACCAAACTCCTTCAGTTCATCGCGTTTCAGCCATAAAATAGCTACTTTTCCGTTCTTCACGACTTCAATTCGTCCTAATATCAAAGCAAGAAGATGAAGACGGGAAACCGTATTGGTGTCCCAGGTATTTGAGGTAATCATTGCCGGATCAGCTCCTTTTTCAATTAAATTAGCGACAATTCTGTGGGTAGTCGCACTTGTCGAACGGAAACGGAAGCCGCCTGTATCGGTCATAATTCCAGTATAAAGGCATTCGGCGATATCTTTATTTACTAAATCGGTTTCATTCAGCGAATCGATAAAGTGATAAATCATCTGGGAAGTCGCGGGAATTTTAACATCCGAATACACAAAATCGAAATTTTCAGGCTGCTGGTGATGATCGATCAAAATCTTCTTTGCTCTGGCTTTTTCAATCCACGGGCCTACGAGATTTCCACTTCGGTGAGACGCATTAAAATCGAGAATAAAGATTACATCTGCGTTATAAATTGCTTCCCCAGCCTGTTTTCTTTTATAATCTGCAATGATGATTTTCTTTGCATCGGGCATCCATTTCAGGAATTTCGGGAAATCATTGGGAACAATTACATCAGCCTCCAAACCTTTCTGGCTTAAGAAATGCTTCAGCCCCAAACTCGAACCAATTGCATCTCCATCCGGGTTATAATGCGTAATAATCACAATTTTGTTTCCGGGTATTAAGAGTTTTTGAATCGATGAAATTTCTGAAGGCGTAAACATATTGATCTGAATTTTTAAGACTCCAAATATAAGTTTTTATCATCAAGCGTACACAAGCCTCTTGGGAAGAAGTTAGATACATTCTCTGAAAATAATTTAAATATGTTTGCAGAAAGTAAAAACTTTCCTATATTTGCAGTCTGAAAAATAAGATATAGTTTTTACTAAAAAATATTAGCAATG